>JAEZID010000380.1 GCA_023416195.1 Pseudomonadota bacterium
TGAAGGGCGTGGCGGGCAACCGCATCGCCGCCATCGCCGGCGATCTCGTGGACGTCGAGTCCATGCTGGCGCTGAAGGAGCTGATGGCCGGCCTCGGTTCGGGCAACATCGACTGCCGCCAGGACGGCGCGGTGTTCGACACCTCGGCGCGCGCCGGCTACCTGTTCAATTCCGGCATCGCCGGGATCGAGCGGGCCGACGTGATCCTGCTGGTCGGCACCAACCCGCGCTGGGAAGGCTCGATGGTCAACGCGCGCATCCGCAAGCGTTACCTGATGGGCGGCCTGAAGGTCGCCGTCGTCGGCGAGGCGAAGCCGCTGACCTACCCGTACACCCATCTGGGCACGGGCACGGACGTGCTTCAGCAGCTGGCCGATGGCAGCCACGTCTTCGCCGACGTGCTGAAGGGTGCCAAGAACCCGATGATCATCGTCGGCGCGGCCGCCTTCGCGCGCAAGGACGGCCTCGCCGTTCAGGCGGCGGCGCGCAAGATTGCCGAGACCTACGGCGCCGTCCAGGACGGCTGGAACGGCTTCAACGTCCTGCACAGCGCGGCGTCCCGCGTCGGCGGCCTGGAGGTCGGCTTCCTGCCGGGCCAGGGCGGGCGCGACGTCGCCGGCATCCTGGACGGGGCGGGGAAGGGCGAGATCGACGTCGTCTACCTGCTGGGCGCCGACGAGATCGACACCGCCAAGCTCGGCAAGGCGTTCGTCATCTACCAGGGCCACCACGGCGATAAGGGCGCGCACCGCGCCGACGTCATCCTTCCGGGTGCCGCCTACACGGAAAAGAACGCGATCTACGTCAACACCGAAGGCCGTCCGCAGCTGGCGCGGCTCGCCACCTTCCCGCCCGGCGAGGCGCGGGAAGACTGGAAGATCCTGCGCGCGCTGTCCGAACAGCTCGGCCACAAGCTGCCCTACGACAGCCTGACCCAGCTGCGCCAGCGGCTCGTCGCGGTGAACCCGATCTTCGCGAAGATCGGCTCCGTCACCCCGGCCGAGTGGGCGCCGTTCGGCACCGCCGGCGCGCTGGACCCGGCGCCCTTCGTGTCGCCGGTCGCGAACTTCTACATGACCGACCCGATCAGCCGCGCTTCGGTGACGATGGCCCGCTGCACGGAGACGCTTGTCAACCCCGGCGCCGAGGCCGCTCAGGAGAGGACCGGTACCCATGGCTGAGTTCTGGAGCGGCTTTCTGCTGCCGCTGATCATCATCGTCCTCAAGATCCTGGCGATCGTCGTGCCTCTGCTCGTCGCCGTGGCCTTCATGACCTACGCCGAGCGCAAGATCATGGGTGCCATGCAGCTGCGCCAGGGTCCGAACATCGTAGGCCCCTTCGGCCTGCTGCAGCCCTTCGCGGACGGTCTGAAGCTGTTCGCCAAGGAGCAGATCCTTCCGGCCGGCGCCAACCGCATCGTGTTCTACGTGGCGCCGATGCTGACCTTCTTCCTGGCGCTGGTCGCCTGGGCGGTCATTCCCTTCGACTACGGGCTGGTGCTGGCCGACATCAACGTCGGCATCCTGTACCTCTTCGCGATCTCGTCGCTGGGCGTGTACGGCATCGTCATGGCGGGCTGGGCGTCGAACTCGCGCTACGCCTTTCTCGGCGCGCTCCGCTCGGCGGCGCAGATGGTGTCCTACGAGGTCTCCATGGGCCTCGTCATCATCACCGTGCTGCTGTGCGTCGGCTCGCTGAACCTGACGAAGATCGTCGAAGCGCAGGAGACCATCTGGTTCGCCATCCCGCTGCTGCCGATGTTCGTGATCTTCTTCATCTCGGCGCTGGCGGAGACCAACCGTTCGCCCTTCGACCTGCCGGAAGGCGAGTCGGAGCTGGTCGCCGGCTTCATGGTCGAATACAGCTCGGCCCCCTTCGCGCTCTTCTTCCTTGGCGAATACGCCAACATGATCTTGATGAGCGCGATGACCAGCATCCTGTTTCTGGGCGGCTGGCTGCCTCCGCTGCCGTTCGCGCCCTTCACCTGGATCCCCGGTCCGATCTGGTTCGCCCTCAAGATCGCCTTCTGCCTGTTCGTGTACGTCTGGGTCCGCGCGACCATGCCGCGCTACCGCTACGACCAGCTGATGCGTCTGGGCTGGAAGGTGTTCCTTCCGTTCTCGCTGCTGTGGGTCGTCCTGACGGCCGGCGTGCTGGTGACGTTCGGGTGGCTGCCGAAGTAAGCGACCAACCGTCGAGATTTTAAGAGAAAGCGCGGGCGCCGTCCGATGGCGCCCGCAAGGAAGGAGACGAAGAGGCCATGGCGTTCCTCGATCGTGCGGCGCGCAGCCTGTTCCTGAGCGAACTGCTGGGCGGCCTGGGGCTCACCCTCCGCTACATGTTCAAGCCCAAGGTGACCCTGAACTACCCGTTCGAGAAGGGCCCGATCAGCCCGCGCTTCCGCGGCGAGCACGTCCTGCGCCGGTATCCCGGAGGCGAGGAACGCTGCATCGCCTGCAAGCTGTGCGAGGCGGTGTGTCCGGCCCTGGCGATCACCATCGAGGCCGAACCGCGTGAGGACGGCAGCCGCCGCACCACGCGCTACGACATCGACATGACCAAATGCATCTACTGCGGCTTCTGTCAGGAAGCCTGCCCGGTGGACGCCGTCGTCATGGGCCCGAACTTCGAGTTCTCGACCGAGAACCGCGAAGAGCTTTTCTACAACAAGCAGAAGCTGCTGGCGAACGGCGACCGCTGGGAAGCGGAGATCGCCCAGAACCTTGCGGCCGAGGCTCCCTACCGGTAAGGCCGGGCGGTAAGCGAAACGGGGATTTCGATGATTATCCAAGGCATCGCCTTCTACGTCTTTGCCGCGCTGCTGGTGGCCTCCGGTGTGATGGTCATCGCGGCGCGCAATCCAGTTCATTCGGTCCTTTATCTGGTCCTGGCCTTTTTCCAGGCTGCGGGTCTGTGCGTGCTCCTGGGCGCCGAGTTCATCGCGATGATCCTGGTGATCGTCTATGTGGGCGCGGTCGCGGTGCTGTTCCTGTTCGTGGTGATGATGCTCGACATCAACTTCCGCGAACTGCGGGCGGGCGCCATGCAGTACCTGCCCATCGGCGGTCTGATCGGCCTCATCCTGCTGGCGGAACTCGCCGCGGTGGTGGGCGGCTGGATCATCGCCCCGGCGGCGGAGAAGGCGGTGTCGGCGCCGCTGGCCGCGATGGGCGACGTGAGCAACACCGAGGCGCTCGGGCAGCTGATCTACACCCACTATGTCTACCTGTTCCAGGCGTCGGGCATCGTGCTGCTGATCGCCATGATCGGCGCCATCGTCCTGACCCTGCGCCAGCGCGAGGGTGTGCGTAAGCAGAACATCGGCGCCCAGCTCGCCCGTCGGCGCGAGGATGTGGTCGTCGTCCGCAAGGTGTCGACCGGGGGAGGCGTGTGATCATGGAAATCGGTCTCGGACATTACCTGACGGTCTCGGCCATCATCTTCACGCTGGGCGTGCTGGGCATCTTCCTGAACCGGAAGAACGTCATCATCATCCTGATGTCGATCGAGATGATGCTGCTGGCCGTCAACCTGAACCTCGTGTCGTTCTCGGTCTTCCTGAACGATCTGGTCGGGCAGGTCTTCTCCATGATCATCC
>JAEZID010000434.1 GCA_023416195.1 Pseudomonadota bacterium
TGGGCGGAGAAGAACGGCGGGCCGGTGTGGATCTCCACCTACACCCGCAACCTCCAGCACCAGATCGACGCGGAGCTTGACCGGCTCTACCCCGACCCGGCGACCAAGGCGCGCAAGGTCGTGCTGCGCAAGGGGCGCGAGAACTATCTGTGCCTGCTGAACCTGGAAGAGGCGGTGCGCGGCATGCCCATGCAGCCGCACAACGCAGTCGGCGTCGGCCTGATGGCGCGCTGGGCGGCGGCGACGCGCGACGGTGACATGACCGGCGGCGACTTTCCCGGCTGGCTGGTGGACATCGCCGGGCGGGCGCGGACGCTCGGCCTCGCCGACCGGCGGGGCGAGTGCATCTATTCCGCCTGCGACCACTACGCCCGTTGTTACATCGAGAAGAGCATCCGCCGCGCCCGCAAGGCCGACGTGGTGATCGCCAATCACGCGTTGGTCATGGTGCAGGCGGCGCTGGGCGGCGGCGAGGAACCGACGCTGCCGACCCGCTATGTGTTCGATGAGGGACACCATGTCTTCGATGCGGCGGACAGCGCCTTCGCCGGGCATCTGACCGGACGCGAGACTCAGGAGCTGCGGCGTTGGCTGCTCGGCGCGGAGGAGACCGGGCGCAGCCGGGCGCGCGGGCTGAAGCGGCGGCTGGAGGATCTGGTCGCCAACGACGACAAGGCGCTGGAACTGCTCGACGCCGTGCTGATGGGCGCGCGGGTGCTGCCGGCCGACGGCTGGGCGGCGCGGCTGGCCGGCGACAGCCCGCAGGGGCCGACCGAACGCTTCCTGCTGACCGCGCGCCATCAGGTCTACGCGCGGACGGCGGGGCAGGGCGGGCCGTACAGCCTGGAAGCCGACAAGGCCTATCCGGTGGACGGGTTGCTGGAGGCGGCGCAGGCCTTGGAAGAGGCTCTGGTCCGGCTGTCGGAACCGCTGGAAGGGCTGTCGCGGCGGCTGGCCAGCCGGCTGGAGGACGAGGCGGCGGAGCTGGACAGCGACCAGCGGCGGCGCATCGACGCCATGGCCCGCAGCCTGCACCGCCGCGGCACGCTGACCGTCGAGGCGTGGCGGTCCATGCTGAAGACCCTGCCCGTGGAGACACCACCGCAGTTCGTGGACTGGTTCGCGGTGGAGCGCATCGACGGGCGCGATGTCGATGTGGGCTTGTACCGGCACTGGATCGACCCGACCGTGCCCTTCGCCGAGGCGCTGGCCGGGCCGGCGCACGGGATGGTCGTTACCTCTGCCACGCTGACCGACGGCACGGGCGACGTGGAGCAGGACTGGCGCGCGGCGGAGGACCGCTCCGGCGCGTCGCACCTGCCCAAGCCGGCGGTCCGCGCGCAGGTGCCCTCGCCCTTCGACTATCCCAACCGCACGCGGGTGATGGTGGTCACCGACGTGCGCAAGGACGATCTGGGGCAGGTCTCGTCCGCCTATCGCTCGCTGTTCCAGGCGGCGGGCGGCGGCGGGCTGGGGCTGTTCACGGCGATCAGCCGGCTGCGCGCCGTCTACGACCGGATCGTGGAGCCGCTGGATGGGGCGGGCGTGCCGCTCTACGCGCAGCATGTGGATCCGCTGGACGTGGCGACCCTGATCGACATCTTCCGGGGCGAGGAGCACGCCTGCCTGCTGGGGACGGACGCGGTGCGCGACGGCGTGGACGTGCCGGGGCGCAGCTTGCGGCTGATCGTGTTCGACCGCGTGCCGTGGCCCCGGCCGGACATCCTGCACCGGGCGCGGCGGGACGCCTTCGGGCGGCGGCGTTACGAGGACATGATCGCGCGGCTGCGGCTGAAGCAGGCCTTCGGGCGGCTGGTGCGGCGGGCCGACGACACGGGCGTGTTCGTTCTGCTCGACCCCATGATGCCGAGCCGCCTGTTCGGCGCCTTCCCGGAAGGCGTCGAGGTGCGGCGCGTCGGCATCAAGGAGGCCGTGGAAGAGACGGCGGAGTTCCTGCGGGGCTGGTGAACCGCCGTCAGGCCGCGTCCGCCTGTCCGATCCGCGCGATGTCGAACGGCGTCGTCTGGTAGATCTGGTTGATCCAGTTCGCGAACAGCAGATGGGCGTGGCTCCGCCACCGGTTCTCGGGCGGGCGGCTGGGATCGTCGTCCGGGAAATAGCCGTGGGGGAGCGCCGTGTTCCCGTCCTTGGCGACGTCCCGCAGATACTCGTTCCGCAGCGTGTCCGAATCATACTCGATGTGGTTGAACATGTGCAGGGAGCGGCGGGCGGGATCCTCCAGCAGGCACAGGCCGACCTCCGGGGAATCCATCAGCACGCGCAAACCGGCGTCGGGGGGGAGATCCGCGCGGCGCACCTCGGTCCAGCGCGACACCGGGATGGAGAAATCGTCCGAGAAGCCCCGCAGATAAGGCGACGCGGGCGCCAGATTGCGGTGCCGGTACACGCCGAAGGCCTTCGCCGGAAGGAGGTGCTTCGGCACGCCGTGGAAATGATGGACGGCCGCCTGCGCCGCCCAGCAGATGTTCAGGCAGGAATGGACGTGGCTCTGCGTCCAGTCGAAGACCGCGCACAGCTCGTCCCAGTAGGAGACCTCCTCGAACGGCAACTTCTCGACCGGCGCGCCGGTGACGATGAAGCCGTCGAACGTCTCCCGGCGCACGTCCTCCCAGGCCCGGTAGAAGGCGCTCATGTGGTCCGTCGAGGTGTTGCGCGGCACATGGTTGGTGATCCGGATCAGCGAAAGCTCGACCTGGAGCGGTGTGGCGCCCAGCAGGCGGGCGATCTGCGTCTCGGTCCGGATCTTGTCGGGCATCAGGTTGAGCAGGCCGAACCGCAGGGGACGGATGTCCTGCCGGACGGCGTCGGTCTCGCGCATGATCATGACGCCTTCGGCCTGAAGAGCCGCGCAGGCGGGGAGATCGTCGGGTATCTTGATGGGCATGTGCCGTCCTGCTCCGCTGTCCAACGCATCGAGCGGAGCAAAGGCTATGGCGAGACCCGTTTGGTTGCCGGTTCGGCCACATCCCCCTTCGGGACGCCACCTTGCTCGGGAAGCAGGTTGGCGTTGAGCGTCCGCTCAACTCTTGATGCGCGGCGCAGTCTATACGGCGGGCGGAGCCTTGACAACAGGCGCCGCTTCACTGCGCGGGCGCGTAGATCGCCAGCAGCGCCGACAGGGTCACCACGCTGAGGATCGTGGAGACCAGGATGGCGGAGGAGGTGCGCTCCACATAGATCTGGTACTGCGAGGCGACGACGAAGGTGAGCGCGCCGGTCGGCAGGCCGGCGAGGATGATCGCCGAACCGGTCCAGAACGGGTCCAGCGGGAACAGGGTCTGGATCAGCAGCCAGGCCAGGGCGGGTTGCACCACCAACTTCAGCGCACTGATCCAGCCGACCTCGATCAGGTTGGCCTTCAGGCTCTGCGTGGCGAGGAACAGGCCGATGGCGAACAGGGCGCAGGGGCCGGCCGAGGCGCCCATCAGCTCGCAATAGGTGGCGATGGGGCGCGGGACGGGAACGCCGGGCAGGAACACCGACCAGCCGATGCCCAGCGCCGTGGAGACGATCAGCGGGTTCTTCGCCAGCGCCCGCCCCACGTCGCGCAGAGCCTTGCCCAGCCCGTGGCCTTGGTTGTTGGCGAATTCCAGCCAGATCACCGCGATGCCGACCATGATCGCGCTCATGATCACGGTGGCGAGGATGGTGGGGGCGAGATGGTCCGGACCGAAGGCGGCCAGGAACAGGGGAATGCCCATGTAGCCGGTGTTGGAGAAGCAGGCGTTCAGCCCCTGCATGCACAGGATCTGCGACCGCTCGCGATGGATCAGCCAGCCGAGCAGCGCGCCCAGCGCATAGACCAACAGCATGGATCCCAGAAACGCGCCGATGAAGGGGCCGTTGAAGATTTCCGGCAGCGAGCGGCGCGCGGTGCCCAGGAACAGCACCGGCGGCAGGGCCATCCAGTAGACGAACTTGTTCAGCGCCTCCGACGAGGCGGGGCCGAGGATCTTCGCCTTACCGGAGAGGACGCCCGCCAGGATGATGGCGAAGACGGGGAGCGCCACGTTCAGGACAACCGACATGGGGCGCGACCTTACGGGGTGGCCGCGCCCCCTGTCGAGCGGGGCACCTCCCCGTTTGCGGCATGGCTCCCTTGACGGGGCGGGCAGGGCGGGCAAGATTGGCAGTGGCTTTGCCCAAGGAGATCAAATGATCAACCATCACAGCGCGCTCATCTACGTCATGGTGCTCGTGTCGGCCTGCGACGGCGACATGACGGACGCGGAGCTTGAAGCGATCGGCGAGAACGTTCGCTACCTGCCGGTCTTCCAGGATTTCGACATCGAACGGCTGACCGATGTGACGCGCGAGTGCACCGGTCTGCTGGCCGACGCGGACGGTCTGGAGACCACCTTGCAGATCATTCGGGAAGCCATCCCGAACAAGCTGAGCGAGACGGCCTACGCGGTCGCCTGCGACATCGCCGCCGCCGATCCCTCCGCCTCGCAGGAGGAACTGCGCATGCTGGAGATGATCCGGCACAAGCTGGGGGTGGACCGGCTGTGCGCCGCCGCCATCGAACGCGGCGCCCGCGCCCGGCACACGCGCCTGTGATCGGGACGGCGATGGACGAGGTGACGGGACGGACGGTCGGCTTCATCGGGCTTGGCCTGATGGGGCGGCCGATGGCGCGCAATCTGGCGAAGGCCGGCGCGTCGTTGGTCATCCACAGCCGCAGTCCGGGTCCGGTCGAGGAACTGGCCGGGGAGGGCATGAGCCCCGCCGCCGGCCCGGCCGAGGTCGCGGCGCGCGCCGACACCGTGATCCTGATGCTGTCCGACACGGCGGCGGTGGAAACGGTCGCGGACGCTCTGCTGGAGCCGCTGCGGCCGGGTCACCTCGTCATCGACATGGGGACGACGGCGGTCGCGGCCACGCGGCGGATCGCCGAGGCCGTGCGCGCCAAGGGGGCCGAGTGGGTGGACGCCCCGGTGTCCGGCGGGACGGTGGCGGCGGAGGCCGGCACCCTGACCATCATGGCGGGCGGCGGCGCGGACGCCTTCGCCCGCGCCCTTCCGCTGTTCCGCGCGCTGGGGCAGCGCATCACCCATGTGGGCGAGGTCGGGGCCGGGCAGGTCGCCAAGACCGCGAATCAGGTGATCGTAGGGTTGACCATCGGCGCGGTGGCCGAGGCTTTGGCCTTGGCGAAGGCGGCGGGCGTCGATCCGGCCAGGGTGCGCGAGGCGATTCGCGGCGGCTTCGCGGAGTCGCGGATCCTGGACCTGCACGGACAGCGCATGGTGACCGGCGACTTCACGCCGGGCGGGCGCGTGGCCACCCAGATCAAGGATCTGCGGCAGGCCGAAGACCTGGCCGAGCAGGCGGGCATTCAACTGCCGGCGCTGGGGCTGAGCCTGGAGCTGTTCGAGATGCTGGCCGAACAGGGCGACGGCGGTCTGGACCACGCCGCGCTGTATCGGCTGTTCGTGCGATAGGTGTTGTTGCCCCCCTCCCGTCCATGGCGCAGCCGTGGACGGGAGGGGGCGCATTCATTGCTTCAGGTAATCCTGGGCCAGCAGTTCCGCGATCTGAACGGCGTTCAGCGCCGCGCCCTTGCGCAGGTTGTCCGACACGCACCAGAAGGACAGGCCGTTGTCCACCGTGTAGTCCTCGCGGATGCGGCTGACGAAGACCGGGTCGTCGCCGGCCACCTCCACCGGGGAGACGTAACCCTCGTTGGCGCGGTGGTCGATCACCGTCACGCCGGGGGCGTTGCGCAGAACCTCGCGCGCCTCGTCGGCGGTGATCGGCTCCTCGCACTCGATGTTGATTGATTCCGCGTGGCCGATGAAGACCGGGACGCGCACGCAGGTGGCGGTCACCTTGATCTTGGGGTCGAGAATCTTCTTTGTCTCGACGTTCATCTTCCACTCTTCCTTCGTGTAGCCGTCGTCCATGAACACGTCGATGTGCGGGATGACGTTGAAGGCGATCTGCTTGGTGAAGACCTGCTTCTCCACCGGGTCGTTCACGTAGATGGCGCGGGTCTGGTTGAACAGCTCGTCCATGCCGTCCTTGCCGGCGCCGGACACCGATTGATAGGTCGAGACGACCACGCGGCGGATTTTGAAACGTTCGTGCAGCGGCTTCAGCGCCACCACCATCTGAATGGTCGAGCAGTTCGGGTTGGCCATGATGCCCTTCTTCTCATAGCCGGATATCGCCTGGGGATTCACCTCCGGCACGACCAGCGGCACGTCCGGATCCATGCGGAAATGCGAGGTGTTGTCGATCACCACCGCACCGGCCGCCGCCGCGCGCGGGGCGTGGATCGCCGACACCTTAGCGCCCGGCGAGGACAGCACGATGTCGACGCCCTTGAAATCGAACTTGGCGAGATCCTGGACCTTGAGGATGTCGTCCTCGCCGAAGGAGACCTCCTGGCCGATCGACTTCTCCGACGCCAGCGCGATCACCTCGTCGGCCGGGAAGTTCCGGTCGGCGAGCGTGGTCAGGATTTCCCGTCCGACGTTGCCGGTGGCGCCGACGACCGCGACTGTGTAGCCCATGGCGGTGAATCCCTGTCCTGAAATGCTGTGAAGAGGGCTTCAGGTATGCGGTTTCCAATGGAATTGCAACGCCGCCCGCGATGTGACACGGTGCGGCGGCCGTTCCATTGACCGTGACCTTGTGCATTGGCCCATGCCGACCCCGCTGGAAGACATCATCGCCAAGGCGATCAAGGACGCCGACAAGTCCTTTTTCAACGAGGACTACACGAAACAGGCGCGGTCGGTGATGAGCGCCCTGAAAAAGGCTGGCTATGAGGTCGCGCCCATCAAGCCGCCCGAAGGGCTGGTGGATTGGGCCAAGGAGAACATTCCCTTCGGCCGTTTGCGGCCGGCGGAACTGATTACTCAGATGTACTCGATGATGGTCGAGAACGTCCGTCGATTCGATAAATAGGCTTTTCAGTCAGAAATTTTCCTCATCGCTACAGCATTGCTCTGGCGTATTCGATCCATTTGTAAAGCTCGTTGCCGGCTGCGCCCGATACCGATCCTTTCCCAAGGATGTCGAGGAGGTTGGCGAAGACCGATGTGTCTTTATTCTTAATTTCGATTATCGCTTTCTTGATGTCCTCTATATTGTTGTGGTCAACGCCGCTCTTGATGGTGTCCTTGATGTCTTCGACAAGCTGGGAAATCGAGGGGGAAATCTGCTGCGTCGCCGTCCGTTCCAGCAAGAGGACGACCTTGTCGGTCACGTTGACGACGCTGGATAAATTGTGCCCCATGCTCCGGTATTGTTCGCTAACGATGCTTTCGAGATTTGCGACACGATCCTCCAAGGCGCTGCGCTGCCGCTCGGATATTCTCAGTATTTCTTCTTTCTGCCGGATTTCAAGTTTGGATATTTCCAGTTTGTGCTTCAATTCCATGATGTGAAGCGGGTTTTCAAAAAAATCTTCGGGCTTGATCTTATCGGTTACGACCTCGACATATCCTTCCAACGTTTTCTCGACGATCTCTTTCGAGCCCTCCGGTGTTTCGATGATCATCCTTATCACCGATTCGGATTGCTCGATCTTGATGCAGGCGATGACCGAGGGCTGCTTCTGCTTCAGCACGTTCGCGAAGTAGGAGAGAATGGAGATGCCGGCCTGCTTGTGCGTCTCGGAAAATTCGAGTTGTCGAATGATGGAGGTTGCCGATGCGGCGTCGATTTTCGCTTGGAGATGGTTTCTATAACGGGTCTGTGCGGTGCTGTATGACGATAGAAAATTGCCAGCTTCGTTGAGGTACAGCTCGGATAGGTGCAGTATAATCAAGCTGGTTGTATCGGAATCCTCATCGTAGAGCCTTTCTCCCAAATGGCCGAAGAATTCCTTGTGAATTTTCCGCAAGGCGAAATTCTTGTTTCCAGCCTGATTTTGATCTTCAATAAGATCTACGATGTTCATGAAGTGTGTCAGGACGGCCTTCGAGCAGATCGAGAACACCGAGTTCGCCCGTTCGATGGTGTGGGGGCGGGCGTTCCTGGCGTATTCTCCCTTGATTGCAGACAAGGCGGCGACGGCGCGCGCGAGGCCTCCGTCCGCTTTGCCCGGGTCGGTCGTTGGGCGGGCGCCATCAAGCATCGCGCGAACGGCTCCATCGAACTCGCTCGCGAATCGCTCGGCGCTGAGGTGGAAATCAATCACCGGGACCGATTCCGCTATGGGAATCATATGCAGCCCGTACATCAGGCTGACGGCTTCGGCCATGACGCTGATCGGAGCCCGTGTTGTGAAAAGGGTCCCCGGCTCTTCTGACTCGTGATCGAGGCCGTTGTTCCAATGCCTGTTCATGGTGTGGTGCGTCTGGGTTGTCTGATCGGCGAGTATAGCCCGATAGGGTTGATATTGTCGTTATATGCTCTCCTAGCGAGTCGTTTGGTGTCCAGATCAATCGCGCGGAGCGGCGTTCTTTCAGCGCCTACGGCAATCGGCGCGGAACAGCGGTTGCGGACGTCCGGCATCAGGCCAGCGGAAACAACGGGAGGATCGCCCGTCGCGGCGCCGGAAGGACGATGGTCGTTGGGTCTAACGTCGTTCCGGCGCCGACCGTAAAAGCACCTTTGCCCTCTGGTAATACCAAATTTTGTAATCACTCTTTGTTTTCAGTAACTTCCCGCAATGCGCCAAAATTCTCACGGCCCAGCCCCCGCCGTTGACTCGTGTGCGCGAGAGGCGTAATTCAATCCGCCAATCAAAGTAGGACCCGAACCTTCGGTCTCGCTCCACACCGCCGGCGCGGCAGCAGCCCTCCCTTGCCGAACCGGCCGCCGAACAGAGGACGACGCAATGGCAAACGGCAGCGGTCGGCCGCTCTCCCCGCACCTTCAGATCTACAAGTTCGAATGGACCATGGCGATGTCCATCACGCACCGTATCACGGGCGTGGGGCTGGCCGTGGGCACGCTGCTGCTGACGTGGTGGCTGGTCGCCGCCGCGACCGGGCCGGACGCCTTCGCGCGGGCGCAGAAGTTCATCGGTTCGGGCATCGGCCTGCTGCTGATGTTCGGCTGGACCTGGGCGCTGTTCTACCACCTCGCCAACGGCATCCGCCATCTGGTGTGGGACGCCGGCTATTCGTTCGAGCTGAAGAACGCCGAGAAGGGCGCCTACATCGTCGCCGGCGCCTCGCTGGGCCTGACGATCCTGGCCTGGATCGTCGGTCTGGCCGTGTGGTGAGGAGAGAGACCATGTCCGCCAACCTGTCCAACAAGTCCCTGCGTTCGCCGCTGGCCGAGGCCCGCGGCCTGGGCTCCGCCAAGTCCGGCACCGGGCACTGGTGGCACCAGCGCGTGACCGCCATCGCGCTGATCCCGCTGACCGTCTGGTTCGTGTTCGGCGTGATCCGCCACCTGGGCGCCGACCACGCCGCCTTCACCGCCTGGCTGAAGTCGCCCTTCTCGGCCCTGATGATGGTTCTCACGATCGGCGTGACCTTCTACCACGCGGTGGAAGGCTTGCAGGTCGTCATCGAGGACTACGTCCACAACGAGTGGGCGAAGCTCGCCTCCATCATCGCCGTGAAGTTCCTGGGCTACGCGCTGGCCGCCGCTGGCATCATCGCCGTCCTCAAGATTTCGTTCGGAGCCTGACGAGCCATGGCCGCCTACGATATTATCGATCACTCCTATGACGTCGTCGTCGTCGGTGCCGGCGGTGCGGGCTTGCGCGCCACCTTCGGCATGGCCGAGAAGGGCCTGAAGACGGCGTGCATCACCAAGGTCTTCCCGACCCGTTCGCACACCGTCGCGGCGCAGGGCGGCATCTCCGCCGCGCTCGGCAACATGAGCGAGGACGACTGGCGCTTCCACATGTACGACACCGTGAAGGGGTCGGACTGGCTGGGCGACCAGGACGCCATCGAGTACATGTGCCGCGAGG
>JAEZID010000465.1 GCA_023416195.1 Pseudomonadota bacterium
GCCCGCCGATCAACAGCGGCAGGCCGGCCCGTTCGGCGGCGTCGAGGGCGAGATGGACGCCCTTCTCCGGGCAAACCCGGCTCATGGCCAGGGCGAAGCGCCGCTTGGTCAGGCGGGCCGTGAAACGCTCCACCGCCACGCCGTTGGCGATGGGGGGCAGCCGCCGGGCGCTCGGGGGACAGGCCCGGTGCTGGGAGGCGGAGACGCAGACCAGATGCGTGTCCGGGCGCCTGGGGGCAAGCGCGTCGGGCGGATACCAGCCGGGGGGCAGGTGCAGGGTCGCCAGCGCGGGCACGCCCGGCGGCGGCAGGCAGTCGGCGAAGTCGATGCCGTGCAAATGGACCAGATCGACCGGGTAGCGGGCCAGCGCCGCACGGATCGTCCGGCGCACGGCGGCGTGGGCGACGGCGCGGACGGCACCGTCGATCCGGCCGCGCACGGTGTGGATCGGCAGCAGGGTCCCGGCGACCGAAGATCCTTCGCAGGCCACGACGAGGGAGCGGTGACCGGCCTCCACCAGGGCGTGGTCGAGGGTGCTCAACACCTGCTCCGCCCCGCCGACCGCGTCGGGACCGACCGGGGCGAAGGGATAGGCGACGCTGAGCACGGTCAGAGGCATCCGGCGCCCTCCAGCCCGAGCGTGCGAAGCGCCTCAGCGGCCAATCCGCGCCAGCGCTCCCCCGTCATGCCCCACGGGAAGCGGTCGTAGTTCAGGGGGCCGGGGTGCGGCGGGGCCGTGAAATCATAGGCGGGAGCGCGGCGGAATTGTTCCACGTCATCCCGGAAGGCGGCAAGCGTGGCGGCCTGGCTGGCGTGGGCGTCGAGCATCCGGCGCTTCAGCCGGCGGGCGGCGGGGTCGAGGGTGACGGTGTGGACGGGGATGCCGGGGGCCGGCAGGAACTCCTGAAGGTTGGTCACGCCGTTGGCGCCGTGATAGCCGGCCATCTCGACGATGCTGGGGGCGGCACCGTCGAGCAGGGCGCAGGCGGCGTGAACGGCGAAGGCGGTGGCGTCGTGGTCGGGGTGGCCGCCCTCGTAGGCGTGGGTCAGCACCACGTCGGGCGTCCAGTCCTCGATCCGGTGCACGACCAGCCGGGTCAGGGCGGCAAGGTGGAAGGAGGCGTCCTGGTCGGCGAAGCCCAGGCTGTCCAGCCGGTCGGCCGGAACGCCGGCCTGGGCCAAGGCCCGTTCCAGTTCCAGCCGGCGCAGAGCGGCGTATTCCAGCACCCCGGCGCAGCCGGCGGCCTGGGCATCCACACCGGAACGGGGGGCGCCGTCGGTGGTGTGAAGGATGCGGACCCCCTTGAGGCGGCCGAGATGGGCGCCGGCCCCGATGGTCTCGTCATCGGGGTGGGCCACGACCACCATCACGCGCTGGCCGAGGTCGAAGGGCAAGCTGCCGCACGCATCGGAACGGCGGGACGCGGAGGGCGCCTCGTCAAGGCAGGAGAAGGGCATGTCGGCGGTTCGCTGTTGCGGAAGAGCGAAAGCCAAACAGAAGCCGAAGCGGCCGTGTTCCGGAACTCCGGAGCGGTAGACACACCTCTTACAGGCGGCTTTTTCCCTTTGGGATATACCGGTTGATCTCGCCGTTGCAGGACCGGCTGACCCGCTCGTATTCGGCCACCGTGTCCACCTTGGCCTGACGCCGTTCGCGCTCGCGCCCGAACTCCTGCATCATCTGGCGCATGGTCGCCTCGATGGGCCGGCGGATGGCGTTGAGGGCCTGCTCCTGGGAGCGGGCGCGCACCGGCCGGGCTTGGGAGAGCGCCGATTCCAGGCGGCGCCGGATGGTCGGCCCGAATTCCCGCAACAGCTGCTCGTCCACGACGATATGCTTCATCTCGTGGGCCAGCACCTCGCCATGGATGCAGGATCCCTGCGGCAGCTCGCGGGCGATGAAAACGATGCGCTCCTGAAAGCCGAAGGTGACGTTCAGCGTCTTGGCGGCGCCGCAGACGGTGCCGTCGCCCATCGGCTGGAACAGGGCGCCGAGCTGCGACTGTTCGCCATATTTGGCGTGGGCGAGGCCCATGATGTGCCCGCGCGAGGCCCCCGCCGGTCCCGGCGCCCGGCCGGGCATGGCGGCGAGCTGCGCCAGCGGACGGGTGTAGTCGCGCTGGAGCTTGGCGACCTGGAACTGGACGTTCAACTCCGCCGGGCCGAAGCGCGGGCAGGAGGCGCCCTGCTGGGCCCCGGTCTGAGCCATGGCCGGGGATGCGGACAGCATCCCGGCCACGCCCAGAACCATGCCCGACAGGAGGAGGTATGCCGTCAGAGGCAGGCGTGCGACCGTCATGCCCCCGAATGTCGGGTGCGCCCCCGCTCCAGGCAAGGCCATGCAGCGGGGACGGCGCCGATCAGCCGCGCGCGCCGGGGTAGAGGAAGCGGGCCTTCAGCGTGCCTTCGATGGCGCGCAGCTCGTTCGTCACCTCGGCCTCGTCCACGTCGCCCTCGACATCCACCACCACGTAGCCCAGCTCCGGATCGGTCTGGAGATACTGGGCGGCGATGTTCAGGTTGCGGCCGGAGAACACCTCGTTCAGCTTGCGCAGCACGCCCGGACGGTTCTCGTGGACGTGCAGGAAGCGGGTGCAGCCGGCGTGCACCGGCAGCCCCACCTGCGGGAAGTTCACCGCACCCATGGTCGAGCCGTTGTCCGAATACTCGATCAGCTTCTGCGCCACCTCGGTGCCGATGTTGGCCTGCGCCTCCATGGTCGAACCGCCGATGTGCGGGGTCAGGATGACGTTGTCGAGGCCGCGCAGAGGGCTGACGAACTCCTCGTCGTTGCCGCCCGGCTCCTTCGGGAAGACGTCGATGGCGGCGCCGATCAGGTGCCGCTCCTTCAGGGCGCGGGCCAGCGCGTCGATGTCCACCACCTGGCCGCGCGCGGCGTTGATGAGGTGGCTGCCCTTCTTCATGGTTCGAAGCTGCGCCTCGCCGATCATGTTGCGGGTCTGGGCCGTGTCCGGCACGTGCAGCGTCACCACGTCGGACACCGCCAGCAACTCCTCCAGCGAGTGGCAGGGCTGGGCGTTGCCGAGCGCCAGCTTCTTCACGATGTCGTAGTAGCGGACCTGCATGCCCATGGATTCGGCCAGGATGGACACCTGCGTGCCGATGTGGCCGTAGCCGACGATGCCCAGCGTCTTGCCGCGGATCTCGTAGGAGTCCTTGGCCGACTTCATCCAGCCGCCGCCGTGGACGAGGTTGGACTTCGGAAAGATGCCGCGCATCAGCATGATGATCTCGCCGATCACCAGCTCCGCCACCGAACGGGTGTTGGAGTACGGCGCGTTGAAGACCGGGACGCCCATGCGGCGGGCCGCCTTCAGATCGACCTGGTTGGTGCCGATGCAGAAGCAGCCGACGCTGAAGAGGCGGGCCGCCGCCTCCAGCACCTTCGCGGTCAGGTGGGTGCGCGACCGGATGCCCAGCATGTGCACCGAGCCGATGCGCTCCAGCAGTTCCGATTCGTCCAGCGCGTTCGGCAGGCGCTCGACGGTCGCGTAGCCGCTGAGGGCTAGCTCGTTGATCGCGTTGTCGTGGACGCCTTCGAGAAGAAGGATGTTGATCTTGTCCCTGGAGAGCGAAAGCTTGGTCACGGCGGGCATCCGTAATGTCTGGTGGCCCTATGTCGGGGGCCGTATGAAATGCGAACGCGCAAGGTAATACCAAGACGGGGCCTTGTCACGCGAGGGATGTTGCGTTGCCGCACGCGTTTGCGCATGGCGGCTTGGCGGGGCGCGCGGGGCCGGTGTATTTCTCCGCGCCGGGATAACGCGAGGGAGGCACCCCGGCATGAGCGACGTGACCATCTATCACAACCCCCGATGCAGCAAGTCGCGCCAGACGCTGGAGCTGTTGCAGGCCAGGGGCGTCACCCCGACGGTGGTGGAGTATCTGAAGACCCCGCCGTCCGCCGCCGAGCTGAAGGCCATCCTGACCAAGCTGGGCAAGGGCCCGCGCGACATCGTCCGCTCCAAGGAGGCGGCGGAGGCCGGCATTGCCAAGGATCTGGACGGCGACGCCCTGATCGCCGCGCTGTCGGCCAACCCCACGGCCATCGAGCGCCCCATCGTCGTCAAGGGCGACAAGGCCCGCGTCGG
>JAEZID010000224.1 GCA_023416195.1 Pseudomonadota bacterium
GGGTTGTCGGGCGTGACCTGGAAGCCGCACGCGAGGTCCGCTTTGGTGATGCGGGATAGCGCGCTGGCGTCGGCACGCAGGGGATGAGACGGATCCCCGGAGAAGCCGCCGGAGCGGAACAGGTCGAAACTGGCGATGGCGAGACCTTCGGAGCGGGCCAGTTCGTTCCCGTCCGCATCGCGGTGGCGCCAGCGCTCGCCGGCTCCGGCGTCCAGCAGCACGCTGGTCACGGCGAGGTCGAAGCGGACGCGCGCGATCTCGTCCGGGTCGGCGTCGAGGCGCGCGGCGAGCGTCGCCCAACGGTCCATGCCGGCCACGGCGAAGTGCCGCCAGCGGCTGTGGTAGGGGACGTTCAGGTCGGGGTAGGTATCCCGCGTGACCCGCGCGACCAGTTCGGCGGCATCGTCCAGGCGATCGAGGCGCAGGCCGAAATGCGTCAGGCGGCCGGCTTCGGCCTCGGCCAGCAGGGCGTGGGCGCGCTCCCGCACCGCCTCGGCGGACAGGAGGTGCGCGGCGGTGTCGGGCCGGGCGTTCAATCGGTCAGCCCCCGGCCCTTGGCGACGGTCAGGTCCTCCGCCGTGGGCACGGCGGGGGTGAAGTAGCCGGCGGCCTTCTTGGCGTCCATCTCCACCTTGGCGTCGTCGGGGATCAGCTCGTCGGGGATGGGGATCTGATCGACGATCTCGATCCCGGCGCGGCGGATCGCGTCGGACTTCATGTTGCTCATCGAGACCATGCGATCGATGCGCGTGACGCCCAGCCAGTGGAAGACGTCGGGCATCAACTCCTGGAAACGCATGTCCTGGACGCCGGCCACGCATTCCGTGCGCTCGAAATAGGCCTCGGCGCGGTCGCCGCCGGGCTGGCGCTTGCGGGCGTTGTAGACCAGGAACTTGGTCACCTCGCCCAGAGCGCGGCCTTCCTTGCGGTTGTAGACGATCAGCCCGACGCCGTTGTCCTGGGCGGTGCGGATGCACTCCTCGATGCCGTGGGTCAGATAGGGGCGGCAGGTGCAGATGTCGGAGCCGAACACGTCCGACCCGTTGCATTCGTCGTGCACGCGGCAGGCGACCTTGCGCGCCGGGTCGGTGATCGCAGCGACCTCGCCCAGGATGTAGACGGTCAGGCCGTTGATCGGCGGCAAAAAGACCTTCAGGTCGGTGCGCGTCACCAGTTCGGGGAACATGCCGCCGGTGTGCTCGAACAGGCCGCGCCGCAGGGCGGTTTCGGTGATGCCGAAACGTCTGGCGACGCCCGGCAGGAACCACACCGGCTCGATGGCGATCTTGGTGACGCGGGCGTCGCCGCTGGGGAGAAGGATCCGGCCGTCGGTGGCGAGGCGCCCGGCCTTCATGGCGTCGATCAGCTCGGGAATCTTGATGCGGGCCTTGGTCACCGCGATGGTCGGGCGCACGTCCACGCCACGGTCCAGATGATCGCCGAACGCCTCGCTGACCATGTGGCCAAAGGGGTCGATGGACACGATCCGGTCCGGGTCGAACCATTGCGGGTGCGGGCCGATGGGCTCGGCCGGCGCGGTGTTGGTCAGGTCCGGCACGTGATAGGCGCTGAGCTGGCCGGCGGCCACCGCCAGGGCGCGGTAGACGGCGTAACTGCCGGCGTGCGCGCCGATGGCGTTGCGCCGGGCGGGGTCGGAGAGCGAGGCCACCACCGGCCCGCGCTCCGCCGCCGTGGCGGCCCCCCAGAGCACCGGCGAGTGGCGCGGCTTCGCCCCGCCGGGGTGGGAGGTGAGGACGATGTGCCTCGGTGGATGATTGGGCGGCGGATTGCGGCGGCTTTCCATGAGGACGCCTTTCGATGCCTACACTCCGCGTCAGTGTGACACACCTCCAACCCTCGGGAATACGGAACAAAGGGCCGGTTTCTCTGACCTTCGGCCGGTGTCCGGGGATGAATTTACGGGCCGTGGTGCGGCTGCATCAGCTTGCCGCGCTCGGTCGCCAGGACGGTCAGCAGCGCCAGAACGCCCAGAGCGGCAAAGCCGATGGTCAGCGGCCGGACCGTCCCGTCGAAGGACTGGCCGATCAGCCAGCCGACGAAGGCGCCCGCCGCCGTGGTGTAAAAGCCGATGAAGGACGATCCCATGCCCGCCACATGGCCGAGCGGTTCCATGGCCATGGCGTTAAAGTTGGGCGCGATCAGGCCGAAACAGAAGAAGATGACGGCCATGAAGGCGCCAAGCGCGATCAAGGGCGGCTGTTCGGGAAAGCCGAGCACCGCCACCACGACGCAGGCGGCAACCTGGGCGACCAGCGCCGTGTGCGACACCCGGCGCATGCCGAGCCGCCCGACCAGCCGCGCGTTGGTCAGCGACGCCAGCGCCATGACGGCGGCGATGGAGCCGAAGGCCAGCGGGAACAGGTCGCCCAGCCCGTAGACGTCCACGAAGATCTGCTGGGCGCTGCCGACGTAGCTGAGCAGGCCGCCGAACAAGAAGCCCATGGCGACCGTGTAGCCCAGCGTCACGCGGTTCCCCACCACCTTGCCAAAGGCGTGGCCGAGGGCGACCCCGGACAGCGGCATGCGGTCTTCCGCCGGGCGGCTTTCCGGCAGGCGCAGCATGGACCAGGCGAAGGCGGTGACGGCGGCCAGGAACAGGACGCCGAAGATCCAGGGCCATGCGCCGAGATGCAGGATGCCCTCGCCCAGAGCCGGGGCGATGATGGGCACGATGATGAAGATCATCATGGCGAAGGACATCACCCGCGCCATCTCCCGCCCGACGAATCGGTCGCGCACGATGGCGATGGCGACGATGCGCGGCGCCGCCGCCCCGAATCCTTGTAGAGCGCGCGCGGCGAGCAGGGTGGCGAAGCTGGGGGCGATGGCGGCGCACAGCGACCCGATGGCGAAGATGACCAGCCCGACCGCCATCACCGGCTTGCGCCCGAACCGGTCGGACAGCGGGCCGTGGAAGGGTTGCCCGATCGCGAAGCCCAGCATGTAGGCGGTGACGACCAGCTGCCGGTCGTTCGCGCCGGTTACCCCGTAGGACCGGACGATGTCCGGCAGCGCGACCAGCATGATGTCGATGGACAGCGCCGTCAGCGCCATCAGCAGGGCGATGAGGGCGACGAACTCGCCAAAGGAAACGGACGGCGCCCGCGCGGGCGAAACGGGGGAATGTGGCATGGGGCCAGTCTGGTGCGGCCGGCGGCGCCCGGCAAACGGAAATCCTGCAACCCCCTTGGATCAGTTTTGCCGTGGCCGGTGTTGCCCGGTGAGGGAGGGGGGCCATGGACATCGCTGGAATAACGCTGACCCACCCGGAGCGGGTGCTGTGGCGGACGCAAGGGATCACCAAGGGCGATCTGGCGGCCTATTACGCCGGAATCGCCGGCCGCATCCTGCCGCATGTGGCGAATCGGCCGCTGACCCTGCTGCGCTGCCCGACGGGGAATCGGAAGGCCTGCTTCGTCCAGAAGCACCCGTGGGCCGGTCTGCCCGAGGCGGTGCGGCGGGTGCGCGACGGTGACGACGAATGGCTGGCGGTGGACGACGCGAGCGGCCTCGTCGCGCTGGTGCAGATGGGCGTTCTGGAGCTTCACCCCTGGGGTGCAACGGTTGGCGATCTGGAACGGCCGGACCGCATCGTCTTCGATCTCGACCCGGACGACGGCGTGCCCTGGGTGCGGGTGGTGGAGGGCGCGCGGGCGATTCGCGCGGCGCTGGACGGGTTGGAGTTGAAGAGCTTCGTCAAGACGACCGGGGGCAAGGGGCTGCATGTGGTCGTCCCGCTGGAGCCGCGCGCCGGCTGGGACGCGGTGAAGTCCTTCGCCCACGACATGGCGGCGCGGCTGGCGGATGAACAGCCGGAACGCTACACGACCAATCCGCAGAAGGACGCGCGGGAGGGGCGGATCTTCCTCGACCATCTGCGCAACAGCCGGGGCGCCACGGCGGTCGCGCCCTATTCGACCCGAGCGCGGCCCGGCGCGCCGGTGGCACTGCCGCTGGCGTGGGAGGAACTGGGCGACGATCCGGCGGCGCTGCACCGCGGCGTCGGCGACGTGCCGGAAGGCGATCCGTGGAAGGGATTCTTCGACGTGCAGCAGCGGTTGCCGGGGTGAGGGGCACTCACCCTTCGACGAGGCGGGCCACGGTGTCGAAGCGCTGGACGACGCGCTCGACGGCGGCCCCGCGCGTTTCCACGGTGAGGCGCAGCCCGGCGGCGGCCAGCACGCACACGTCGTCGTAGGCTTCGGCCAGCTTCAGCACGGCGTCACGGAGGGGCTCCGGTTCGGCGGCCTCGGCGATGGGCACGAGGTCGGCCAGCCCGTCGCGCAGCCAGGCATAGGGGCCGGCGCCGCGACGGTCCCCAACCAGGTCGAGGGTCGCCAGCCAGGACGATACGGCATCGCGCAAGGGCGTGGCCGGCAGGGGTGTGGTCATCCGGCATCCTCCCACGTCGGAAAACATGGGAAACGGGAGATGGGTTCACGAGGGCGCGGAACTGGTGCAAAAGGAACGCTCCCCCATCAGGGGCCCCCAAAGAGAAGTCCAGCCGGTGTTCCGCCAATTCCGCTCCCTGCTCCTGTTGTTCCTGTTCGTGTGCGCCGCCGCCTTCGTGATCTTCGGGGGCGACCCGTCCGATGGCGGTCGTTCGGCGGACAACCGGGAATTCCTGGCGGCCTGCGAGGGCGGCCCCTTCGCGGCGGCCAACGCCTCGGACACGGCCGACGCGGCGCGGCTGTGCGCCTGCGTGCTGTCCTGGCACCGGAGGGAGGGAAGCAAGGCCGGCGCGGCTCTGCCCGTCGAACGCTACCGGTCGGAAGGGCCGGTTGACGCGCGGGTCGGCGATCTCGACAATCGGGCGCGCGACGCCTGCCTGTCGGGACGGGTGCGCCGGTAGAGGTGTGGCCGATAGAGGTTTGATTTGGGCAAGGCGGAAACGCAAAACCCCTGCACGAAGGTCTGCCGCTTCGACGCGGGGGAATGCGTCGGCTGCTTCCGCACCAAGGCGGAGGTGAAGGGATGGAAGCGCCTGTCCGACGAGGAGAAGGCCGCCATCAACGAACGGATCCGCATGCGCGGCGGCGCCGTCGGCAAGGGCGGCCTGAAGCGGCGCAAGAAGCTCGACAAGAAGATCCGGAAGCTGGAAGCGAAGCTCGACGCGCTTCGGGCGAAACGCGAGGCGATCGGGTGAAGCGGATCGCCTCGGCGGGTTCTCCTCAGGGGTGTCGCCTCAGCGGACCGCGCTGGCGTCGGTCGCCGCGACCGTCTGCTTCGCGGTGCCCTTGAAGCCCTTTTCCAGCAGGTCGGCGACCTCGCGGTCACGGACGGCGGCGGTGCTGCCGCCCAGCACCACGGCGATCAGGCGCTGGCCGTTGCGGCTGGCGCTGCCGGCGAGGTTGAAGCCGCTGGCGTTGACGAAGCCGGTCTTGATGCCGTCGTAGCCCTCGACCTTGCCGATCAGGCGGTTGTGGCCGGAGACCGTGGTGCCGTTCCAGTCGAAGCGGGTCCGGCTGAAGTAGGTGTAGTCGCGCTGCGGCCGGCCGACGACGGCCTTGGACAGCTTGGCCATGTCGCGCGCGGTGGTCCGCTGCTCCTTGTTCGGCAGGCCCGAGGCGTTGCGGAAGGTGGTGCTGGTCATGCCGAGCGCGCGCGCCTTGGCGGTCATCATCTCGGCGAACTGGGCTTCGGTGCCGCCCAGCGCCTCGGCCAGGACGACGGCGACGTCGTTGGCGGACTTCACCGTCAGGGCGAGAATCGCGTCCTCGACGCGGATGGTCGAACCGGCGGCGACGTTCAGGCGCGACGGCTTCTGCCGCGTCGCGTGCACCGACACCGGCAATTCCTGGTCCAGGCGCAGCGCGCCACGGTCAATCGCCTCGAAGGTCAGCAGCAGCGTCATCATCTTGGTCAGCGACGCCGGGTAGGTGACCACGTCCGCGTTGCTGGAATCGAGGACCCGGCCGGACTGGGCGTCCATCAGCACATAGGCGTGCACGGGCTGGAAGCCCTTGCCCGCGGCCGCGCCCACGGCCGCGCCGGCCGCACCGACGGCGGCGGCCCTGGCCACCGTCCGGGCCTTGGGCTTCGTTCTCGCCTTCGCCGTGCTTTTGGCAGTGGCCTTGGCGGTGGTCTTGGCCGGCGCGGGGGCGTGGGCTTGCGCCTTTTGGGTGTGCGTCTGGGTGGTTTTCGCCAGGGCATCCACCGGTGTGACGGACAGGGGAGCGGCGAGCGCAAGCGACAGCAAAAGCGGCAGTGCGAGACCGAACGGCGAACGCGGCATGATGGCGACCAGGGGCGGGAGGTGTGTGGTCGCTTCCAGTAGGC
>JAEZID010000512.1 GCA_023416195.1 Pseudomonadota bacterium
ACCGTCGCCCGCTACCTCGTCCACCGCTGCGCCGCCAACGGCGGCGCCGTCGCCGCCTTTGATGCCGACGCCAGCAACGGGACGCTGACCCGCTTCTACCGTGACGCCGTGACGCGCGTGCCGACCGACGAGCCGGCCGGCGTCGCCGCGTGGTTCGAGCGCGCCGTCTGGCCGGCGGCCGAGGCGAAGACGGTCGTGCTCGACCTCGGCTCCGGGGCCGAGCGCGTGTTCCTGGAGTGGGCGTCGTCTGCTGGGCTCCTGGCGGTCGCCAAGGAGGCCGGCGTGTCCGTGACCCTGGTGGGCGTGCTCGACCCGTCCAAGGACGCCTTGGCGCCCGCCAAGGCCGCCGTGGACATGCTGCCGGGTGCCCGCCACGTCATGGTCCGCAACCTCGGCCGCACGAAGCCCGGCGAGGACTTCGGCGTCATCGACGATCACCCGGCCTGGGCCGGCATCGTCAAGGCCGGCGTCCACGTCGTGGACATGCCCATGCTGGCGGTGACGGCGCCCCTGATCGACCGGCTGAACGCGACCTTCACCGACGCCCTGGCCGGCTGCCCGCGCGACGGCGCGGCGCAGATCGGGCCGTTCGACCGACAGCGCGTCAAGCTGTGGATCGAGGCCATGGACACGGCCTTCGCACCGATCCTCGGCGCGAAGGCCGTGGCGGTCGCATGAGCCAGCCGCAGCCACCCGCCGCGGCGTTCATGGCCGCCGCCCAGGCGGCCATGAACGACATCCAGCGGAGCCGGACCCAGGCCGGTGTGTCGGCGGCCGATCCGCTGAACCCGCTGGTGGAGGCCCTGGCGCGCACGGTCGGCGTCCTCGGCCAGATGCCGGCGGCCCTGGCGCAGCAGCAGCAGGCCGCGGAAGACGCCGCGGTTGCCGGCATGGAAGAGGCCCTGGCCGCTGCCCTGCGTGATCTTGTGGACCGCAGCGGCGCCACTGCCGCCCGCGGCTATCAGGCGAAGTGGATCGGCATTACGACGGCGGCCGTTGCCGTCATCCTGGCCGGCGTCGGCTGGTGGAGCTACGAGCGGGGCCGAGCTGATGCCGGCGCCGTGCACGCCCGCGAGCTGGCCGCCCTCGATGCCAGCTTCAAGGCGCAGATGTCCCAGGTGATCGCCGATGCACCGGCCACGGCGCAGTGGGCCGCCACGGTGCTGTCCGCGGCCAACCGGGAACAGGCGTCCTGGGCGGCGGCGCTGCCCCGCGACGACTTCCGGCAGGCGCAGTGGGCGCTGACCCAGGAAGGCCGCACCGCCCGACGCCTCAACGACGCGAACGGGGCCATCGGCGGCGTGATCGGCATCGCGCAGTGCCGGCAGGGGAAGACGGTGGTCCAGGACGGCAAGCAGGCGTGTCAGGCGCCGCCGGCCTACTGGATGCCCTGACCGCCGCCGCGTTGCCGCGTACACCATCTGGTGTACGCGGCGCGCTGCGCGCGGGAAGACCGAAGGAGGATGGATGGATGGACGAGAAGCCTTTCCGGCCGGCGCTGCCGACCGAGCCGCCGCCGGCCGAGTACGACCCGATGCGGCTGCCGTTCACGCTGCCGCTGGTGCCGGTGCCGCCGCTACATCGAAAAGTTGGGGAGGAACACATGACCGACACCGACCTGCGCCGCTGGCATGCCAATCTCGGCGACACTTGGCGCGATGTGCAGACGCTGCTGTTCCGCGCAGGCCTGTCCGACAGTGAACGCGCAGCAATCGAGACGGCCCTGGCACGGATCACCTCGATCCGTGACGAAATGGCCGCCGCTCTTCGGACACCGTAGGCCCGCGCCATCGAGCACGGGCTGTTCTGCGCTCCTGGCGCGTTGTCAGCCCGTCAAGGAGCACCGCAGGGACCCGGCCGCACGAAGGCCCCACAGGGGCCGTAGGAGGCTGGGTGGGTGCCCCTTGATCGGGTCCGCCGTCCTGCATCCTCCCGCCATGCCCTGGTCGATCACATCGACCGGGGCATGCCTCCCGGCGAGGGTGGGGTGAATGCCCCCCAGCGGGGGGCAGAGGGGCAGCGCCCCTTGGGGGGCTTAGCCGATTCACCCCCAGCAGCAACTATCCACAGCGGAAGAGATTCAAGAGATTCAGAAGATTCTAGATTCAACGCGCTGGAACCGTTGCTATCCCTAGGTTTTTGGGCGCCAACTATGAGGGATTGGGCGGGGTCAGCGTTGTCCTGTGGATAACTGCGTGCGCCTAGATTCAAGATTCATTGATTCTGTTTCTAGGCGAGAATATCCCTTATAGATCAGTTCATTACAGGCTTTATCCCGACCGCATTGGGGCTTTGCCCGACCGCATTGGGGCTTTATCCCGACCGCATTGGGGCTCTATCCCGACCGTATTGGGGCTTGCCCGACCTGAGTTGTGATTACGGTCGGGTCAGTGTCCCGTCCCGACTTGATATGGCGGACGGGTCGGTATATCGTTAGCCCCAGCGCGGCCAGGATGCAGCCCTATGCCTAAGCCCCAACGCGGTCGGGATACCGATCCCAAGCCATTGAAAACCAAGGAAGTCGCCGTTGCGGCGGCTGATGACTTCGGCTGGGAGAAGATCATCAAGGCGGCCGAACTGGTGCGCCTGCGTCCCTTGACCAACAAGGATGTCGGGCTGGCAGCCAGCAAGACGTTCAACCTGATGCTCAACGTAGCCGCCCAAGCCCGGTTCGAGGATCGGCTCTACACGATCCCGAAGCGGGACATCCGGCGCTCACACAAGAGCAACGAGCACATCGAAGACATCCTGATCGAGCTACAGAGCACGCTGTACGAGACGGAGGTGAAAAGTCCTCGTGGCCGGCCGGCGCGGCTCAAGACGCCACTCGTCTCGACCACAGTGGACGAGATCGACGACGCCGATGACTCCTTGCTCTACTTCCGTTTCACGCCCGAGCTGCTGAAGCTCTACGGCTCCAGCACCCAGTATGCCGAGCTGCACGGTCCGACGCTCATCAAGTTCGACAGCGTCTATGCGCTGCGCCTGTACGAGATCGGCCGCCAGATGGTCGGCCGGAAGCACCCTCGGATGCGCCTCACCGTGCCTGAGCTGCGCGAGCTGCTGCGCGTGCCGGCCGGCGTCTACCGAGACTGGACGGACCTGTACCGGAAGACAATCGGGAAGGCCGTAGCCGAAGTGAACCAACTCGCGGACTTCGTGGTGGTCATGCCACCGAACGAGGTCAAGCGATCCGGCCGCAAGGTCGTCAGCATCGAACTACAGTTTTGGGAGAAGCCGGGCCTTGATGCGGCCCAGGCTGCTTCCGAACGCCAGCGCCACAGCGCCGGCCGCCGCGCCCGCCGCACCAACAGTGTGGAGGACATCGCGGAGTAACCGGGGTGCCGGAGGGAGCGGGAACTCCCCCCGGCTGTGCCCCAACCCCTGCCAACCGTTCAAGCCAACCAGGAGTCAGGACATGACGACCATAGTGCGCGACCCTGCTCGCGTCATCGCCCACGCGCGCGACGTGGTGCAGACCGAGCCCGATACCCTCCCCCTCCCGCAGTTCCCGGCCCCCACACCCTTGGTGGCCCTGACGGTCAACGCGGCGGCGACTGCGGCCGCTGCCCTGGCGCGTGGCGACGTGGTGATGCCTCTCGCCCTGGTGATCGCCGCGAGCTGCCCGCAGGAAGACGAGCTGTCCGACGCTGACGCCGGCCGGCTGCTGGAGCTGGCCGTGGAGGTGGCGCAGCGACCGCCGGCCGAGGGCGACTGCCGGCGACTGCCCGACGGGCGGCTGGCCGTACTGCGCGAACAATTCACCGACGGCGCCTGGGGCGCCGATGTGGTGGCGTCTCCGGACGCCCTGGTCGCCGAGACCTGGGTGGAGATCGAGGCGGACACCGCGGCCTGCGCCGCGCTCGTCCAGTAGCCGGCCGGGGAGCGGGCTTCGGCCCGCTCCCGGTCCAGCGGAGTGGCCGTGCAACAGGCCGATCCCCATGGTACAGTGACCACGCTCAGACAGCGAGACGGCGCATGACGAACCCGACCCCCGGCAAGGCCCTTGATGACGCCATCGCGGCCCTGCGCGCCGACATCAAGGCGGACGTGAAGGCCGAGATGACCGCAGCCAAGGACGAGATCCTGGCCGCGATCAACGGCGGAATCGACCGCCTCCGGGCCGATCTGAACACCGAGTTCGCCAAGCACAAGATCCCGGTGAAGCTGGCGACCGCGAAGCGCACCGCGTAGCGGATCAGTACAGTATCCGCTGATTCGGCTGCCGGGTGTTCATGTCGTTCGTCTGGAAGCTCACCAGCTTCCCATCCTTGGAAAAACGAAGGTGCGCGAACGCCATCTTCCCAGGGAATTGGTTCCCGATCAGGTTGGTTTCACTGTAGCTGTACGACAGCATCTTCGAGCCGTCCGGCAGCGTTGACGACGAAGCGGGCTGCCCGAACTGCGCGATCACCTGTTCCACGCTGGCGTTCTTCTGCTTGAGTGCTGAGAGTTCGCCGTCCGTGATCTTGGTGCCAGACGCGACCGCGCATCCAGACAAGACGAGTGCAACGACGATGGCGGCTAACGTCCGCATGGTTCCTCCTGGGGATTATGGCGCGCAGAGGTAGATAATACACCTCTCGGCTCTCCCATCTGGACTCGTCGTCACATCGTGGGGCCGTGGTCGTAGTCGTGATCCTGGGACCGCTCCACCACCGGCCGGGGCGGCTCCAGCAGCCTCAGCGCCACGGCGTGGCCCTCAGCCCGGTCCCACGCCTCGTCCCGGCGCTTCACCCCCGTCGCCATCAGGTGGTCGGCCGCCACCTCCAGCGCATCCACGATGCCGGCGGCGCGCAGTGCCGCCACGGCGACCGGATCGGCCGCCAGGGAGCGCACCGCCGCATGGCGCCGCTCCTGGGCCGCCTGGAACGCCTCGTAGGCGGGGTGATCCTGCGCCGAGCCAGCACAGCCGTCGCCCTGGATTTCGGCCCACAGCTCGCCCGCCTCGCCCCGGGCGTGCAGGTAGCCGCTCACGAGGTCGGCGCGGCTCCTGGTGCTGCGCACGCGCTCCACGGGCCGTCCGGTGGCGAACCCCTCGGCCTGGGCCACCTTCTCGGCCGCCGCCTCCCACGCGCGCTGGATCAGCGCCGCTTCGTCGGCGCCGCAGTAGGTGGCCGCCGCCCTGCGGTCATCTGACCGCGACACCTGCCGCACCAACTCCTCGATGTCGGCCGCCACCTCGCGCGCCACGAAGACGTTGGCCGCGTGCTTCTGGCGCGTCAGCGCCACGTACGTGGACTCTTGTCGCCAGAACTTCGAGTGCAGCAGGTAGGTTTCATCCAGCGTGCGGCCCTGCGACTTGTAGACCGTGCCGGCGTAGCCATGCCGGAAGCTGTCGAACTGCGCGCTGTCCCAAGTCACCACCCTGCCGCTGTCCAGTTTCAGCGTGATCTTGGTGCCGTCGATCTTTTGGACGGTGCCGACTTCGCCGTTGTAGAGGTCCAACTTCTTGTCGGTCTTGATGATCTGCACGCGGTCGGCGACTGCGAAGGCGCGCCGCTGCCCCTCGCTGTTCAGCATCACGTCGTACCCAAGTTCGCCGCGCTCGGCGCGGACCGCTCGCAGCGCGGCGTTGAGCCGGTGCACGTCGTCGTTCGTGTAGGCCAGCACCATGCGCAGCGCGGTCGGCCGCGTCAGCGTGTCGGCCGCCCAGCGGCCCACCAGCGCCCCCACGGCGCCGTCCATGTCGTCGGTCCAGGTGATCGCACCGTGGTCGTTGAAGGCCGTCATCGCCGCGCGCATCCGGCCGCCGGCGAGGTCCTCGGCCGCGTCCCGCTGCCACTCCACCTTCTGCCGCGTCACCTGGGTGATCTCGGCCGCGTCGTAACGGTCGGCCAGCAGCCGGAACATGCCGCCGCGGCTGACGGACTGAAGCTGCCGGTCGTCGCCGGTCAGCACCACCTTCGCCCCCGCCGCCCTGGCCGCCTTCATCAGCCGCGCGACGATGGCCGTGTCCGCCATGCCGGCTTCGTCCACGAGCAGCACCGTCTTCGGCGTCCACACCGCCTTGCCCGACTCCACGCGGTGTAACTCACGGTGCAGCACGTCGATCCGGTGCGCCGCGGTCATGTTCGCATCGGCCTGCAGGTCGATCTTCTGGCTGTGCTGCGGCACCAGCGCGACCACGGTGCAGCCGGTGCGCCGGTAGACGTCGGCCAGCGCCCCCAGCGTGTAGGTCTTGCCCACGCCGGCCCGGCCCTGGATCACCGCCAGCCCGCCGGCATTCAGCGCGTGGTGGAAGGCGGTGAGCTGGTCCTGGCGCATGGTCCTGGCGCCGATCGCCGCGCCCACGGCGGCGGCGTCGACGCGGTGCATCCGATCCCCGGCCAGCGCCGCGGCGTCGGTCACCACCTGGCGCTCCTCGTCCTGCACCTGGCGCGTGGTCAGCCGGCCGGTGTCGAAGCCGGTCGTTCGGTCGAACAGGTGCACCAGGTCGGCGTGCGCGAGGACGGCCGCCTTCACGGCGGCGCGCTCCTCGCGGTCCGCGATGTTCTTCCGCAACGCCCGGTCCAGGTCGCGCACCCGGAACGTCGGCTGGGTCCTGGTCATCATCTCCAGGATGGCCGCAGGGTCGCGCCACGCCGCGGCGTTCTCCGCCTCTACCGCCGCCGCCTCGGCCTTCGGCGCGCTGTCCTCCGGCCCGCGGTGACGCTTCGGCCCGAGGTGCTTCTCTGCCTTGGCCTGCGTCGGGTCCACCCGGAGCGTCAGGCCCTGCGCCTTGAAGTATGCGTTCTGGGCGTCGCACCAGAGTACGCCCCAGCGGTCGCCGTCCACCGACTTCCCGCCCCGCTTCGTGGCGGTGATCTCCGGGTCCAGGTCCCTCGCCTTCTTCGGCTCGAAGCCGGTGGCCATCAGGCGCCGCGTGGTGATGAGGATGTGCGCGTGCGGGTTGGGGTTGTCCTCGTCCGGGGCGTGGATGTCCACCTGGACGGCCAGCCCCCTGGACACGAAGTGCTGGCGTGCGAACGCCAGCGTCAGCGCCTTCCAGTCCTCTGGCCCGAGTTCTTTGGGGAGCGCCAGAACCACCTCACGCGCCACCTGGGCGTCCTTGCGCTTCTCGGCTGCCTCGGCGGCGTTCCACAGCGCCGCCGGGTCGCGGAAGCCCTCGGGCGCGACCTGTGGCAGCAGCACGCCCAGGTGAATGTCGCCGGCCTGCTTGTGGCGCTTGAAGTCGAACGTCTCTCCGGTGCGCTGGTCCTCGACCCGCCCCCGGCTGTTGTAGGCAGCAGAACGGGTGGCGCTCCCTCCCTTGGCGCGGCTCTTGTACTCGCACCGGGCGAACGCGATAGCCATGCTTTAGCTTACCGCGCGGCCCACCCCCGCGCAAGCGTCGCGCCAGCGACGCATATTGCGTCTAACAATAAACCATTCAACTCAACATAAACACTAACGCTGACATAGCGTTTACTCTATCGCTACCAGAAGCGCTAACGCATATCCTTTTCCAGCGAAGCCGTTAGCGCAACAATATTACCTAACAGATCGCCGCGCGCGATGTCGCTTTTAGCACCATCGCGCGCACTCACCCCTATGCTAACTG
>JAEZID010000562.1 GCA_023416195.1 Pseudomonadota bacterium
ACCCGCCCGATGCCGGGCTGGAACGTGCAGATCCTGAACGCCGAGAACAAGGAAGTGCCGCGCGGCGACATCGGCGCCATCTGCGTGAAGCTGCCGCTGCCTCCGGGCACGCTGCCGACCCTGTGGAACGCCGACGACCGCTACAAGAAGTCCTACCTCGCCGACTATCCGGGCTATTACCAGACCGGTGACGCGGGCTTCATCGACGACGACGGCTACGTCTACATCATGGCCCGCACCGACGACATCATCAACGTGGCCGGCCACCGCCTGTCCACCGGCGCGATGGAAGAGGTGCTGTCGAGCCACAAGGACGTGGCGGAATGCGCGGTGATCGGCGTCGCCGACGACCTGAAGGGCCAGGTGCCGCTGGGCTTCCTGTGCCTGAAGGCCGGCGTGACCCGCCCGCACGAGGAGATCGTCAAGGAAGTCGTCCAGCTGGTGCGCGAGCAGATCGGCCCGGTCGCCGACTTCAAGCGCGCCGTCGTGGTGGACCGTCTGCCGAAGACGCGCTCGGGCAAGATCCTGCGCGGCACCATGCAGAAGATCGCCGACAACCAGGACTACAAGATGCCGGCGACTATCGACGATCCGGGCATCCTGCCGGAGATCGCCGAGGCGCTTCAGACGCTCGGCTACGCCAAGACCCACCAGGGCGCCGAGTAAGGCGTCCGGGGTTTGAACGACGCCCCTTCCCCGGTCCGCCGGGGGAGGGGTTTTTCTATGTCTTCCCCAGCGCCTTCAGGGACGCTTCCAGCTCATCCAGCCGTGCCTGCTCCGCCTCCAGTTCGGCGAGCGCGCGTCGTGCATTGGCAAGGTCCAAATCCAGATTCTCGCGCCGCCGCCGGATCAGCTCTTCCAGCGGGGTCAGTTCGGCGGTCGCCAGCGCCTGCGCGATGGCGGCGTTGCTGCCGCCGCCCAGCGTCAGCCGCAGCATCCGCACGGATGGACGGAGGCCCTGCGCCTCCAGATGGCGGGCGGTGACCAGAATCTCGATGGCGTCGTAGTGGCGTTTCATGACGAAGCGAGCCCATTCTCGCCAAGGCTGGCGCGAAGTCGCTCAAAAAATGTCACACAGCGGCGATTTGCCACGCTCATGCTTTCGCCCAAGGAAGCGGGAAAGTCAACCCAACCGGCGCAGCCTCGCTCCGAACTGTTCCATTGCGCACCCGAAACAAACCAGTGTTTGCTGGCTGCAAGAGTTGCACATGATTGGCCTCTGGATGTCCCGCGCGTATGACCGTCGGGGCAGAGTTCCTAAGAAGGGGGGCGACGCCGGCGATTGGCTGGCGCAAGCCGCAACTGAGGGGGTGACCTACAACGCGCAGGCGCGCAACGCGATGGGTGGCGGCCACCGAGCACCGGAGGAGGAAACGGCGATGAACCGGAAGGAAATGATGCCGGCGGTGCGGGAGCGCGCGTTTTCGCTGGAACTGCCTCAGTTCCACCTGAAGATCGGCGAAAAGCATCAACGTGGCGATCAACCACTGCCCGGACTTCATCCTGCTGCTGCCGTCCGGCACGGTCGTGCCGGTCGAGGCGAAGGGTGACGATCGCGACAACACCGAGTCCGCCGAGAAGCTTGACCTTGGCCGTACATGGGCTGACCGGGCCGGGGCCGGATTTCAGTATGTGATGGTCTTCATGACCAAGGAGGATGGTCTTCAAGACCAAGGAGATGGATGGCGCCATCCGGCTCGACGAGTTCGTGGAGGACCTGAAGAGCATGTAGCGGACGCGGCACTGAAGGCGCGAGCGGCTGCCGCCAGTGGCGAGGCCCGCTCCCGGTGCCGCGCCGTCTGAAGACGGTCACCGCCCCGTAATCCCCTGCGCCAACGCCCCTTCCCGCATCCGCAGCCGCCGCAGTTCGTCCCGCGGGTCGAGCGGCATGCGGGGTGGGGCGGTCTCCCACAGCAGTTGGACATCGTCCGGCGTCAGGCCGTAGGCGGCGTTCACCATGTCCGACAGCCGCCGTTCCAGCCGCAGCAACTCCGCCGCCGCGAGGCGGGCCGGGTCGAGGGTTGCGGCGTGCTCCGCCTTAAGCCGGGCGACCTCGGCGGCGGACAGGCCGCGCCGCTTCGGCAAGGCCGCGCGCACCGCTGCGACGAAGTCCTCGGCATCGAGCGTGTGCGGAGCCTCCAGCGCGCGCCCCGGCTTGCCGAGGCCGAACTCCACGCGCAGCCAGTCGGTGATCAGGGCCGTTGCGCCCTTGATGGTGCGCCGTGCCGTGGCACATCCACCCGCGATGGCTTCGCTGACCTGAAGAGCGCTCTTTTTCGCGTTCGGGATGGGAAAGGCGACCATCTTGACGGCATCGTTGGACAAAGCTTCGTCCTTCATGTGCAGCAGGTGCCGCCATGAGAACCACCAGCCGACCGGTGCGTTCAGAACGCTCAGCAACCAAGGCGATACACAGGGCAATACGTAGCATTTGTTGTTGATGAAGTTGGCGCCCCCATCCCGGGCGTAGTTCGGATAGAACTGGATGGCTTGCCAGACGATCTTCTCCCGCTCGAACAGATCGTAATAGGCGCAGGAGCGCAGTTCCCACCAGAACCGCCCGCAGTCCTGGCGCGCCCGCAAGGCAGGCTCGAATCCTTTCATGTGGGCGTGCAGGCTGGGGTAGGTTCGACGGAACCTGGCCTCCGCCTCTTCTTCGCCGGTGGCCTTTGCCCATGGCCAGGGATGATCGTTGCTGGATTTCAGCAGGATCATGTGGAGGCCGCTGTCCGGCGCTACCCAGCGCTCCACGTCCTGGCCGCGCAGGTAAGGCTTGATGATGCCCGTGCAGGCGGGGTCATTGCCGATCAGGCGCTCTCGGGTCGGCGTGTCGATCAGGAAGGCCTCGTTCAGGCCAGTCAAAATGCCCCGGTAGGGCTTCACGCCCGCATACTCGGCCAGCGGTACGCCATTGCGGCGGATTTTGTCGAGCAACGCCATGACCTTCGGCGGCTCCAGCGTCCAGCTCTCGCGGGTGAAGCCGGCACGGCGCAAGGGATAGACGTTCCGCTCCACCGCGTCTCCCAGCCCCTTGGCCGGGACATCCTCGCGCGGAATGACGCAGACCTCGGTTTCCTCCGGCGGCGGCGTGCCGTCCGGGCGGCGGACGACCAGGACGGAGGGGAAGACGTCCGCGTCGGGAAAGAAATGTTTGGCGTGGCCGAAGTCGGCGACGAACTCCACCCAGGCGGCCTCGGCGAACAGGCCGCGCAGGGCTTCACCGTAACCGGCCCGCAGCCACTTGTTGGTGACGACGTACCCCATGCGCCCGCCCGGCCGGAGCAGCCGCAAGCCCTGCTCGTAAAAATAGACGTACAGATCCGCCATGCCGTCGAACGCCAGAAAGCCGTCCCGAACCCCAAGCATCGGCAGGCCGGCGCTTCCTTCGGGGCGCGGCTTCAGCGCCGGCTTGATCTCGCCGAGCATTTCCTGGCGCACATAGGGCGGATTGCCGATCACCACGTCGAATCCGCCGTTCGGCGCGTCGGCAGTCAGGCCGGTCCAGATGTTGGGGAAAGCGATCTCCCAGTGCAGAAAGCGGTGCCGTTCGGCCAGCGTCCGGGCCTCGGCGACGAGGTCGTCGGCGAGCCGGCGCCGGCGCACATCGGCGCGGGCGGAGTTTGCCGCCGTGTCCGGCGGCGCAACCCGCTCGTCGCCGAGCGCGATGCGCACCGGATCGCCGAAGGTGCCGTCCAGCATCAGCCGCTACGCGGCGGCGCGCTCGAAGGCTATGGCGTCGGCCTCGGCCTTGGCGATCTGCTTGGCCGATTTCTTCGCCTTGCGCAGGGCGGCGGCCGAGGGCGGCGCCTTCTTCGGCGCGTCGTCGAGCACGCCCATGATCCGTTCCGCCGTCAGCAGCGAGAAGAAGGCGGCCACCGGCGCGGTGTCCGCCTGCACCCCGTCGAAGGCGGCCTCGGACCGCTTCACCTCGGCCAGATCGCTGTCGTTGGATTGCTCGACCTGCGCCATGCCGTCAGCGGCGTGCTCCACGCGCCGGATGGCGTCACCGCTGAAAAGCGCGCCGCGCCGGCGCATCTCATCCAGCTTGGGGCGGGTCCAGGCGCCGACCACGCTGTCGCCCCAGCGCAGATGATGGTTCAGGAAGGACAGCGGCGCGCCGACCGTGAAGCTGTGCAGCCACAGCGCCACCTTCGCCAGTTCGACCGCCATGCGGTTCTTGTCCACGCCGTGAACGACGCGCTTCAGGATCATCCGGCGAACGATGTGGCGGTCGTCGAGGTGCCCGTCGCGCAGAGACCAGCCGTGCCTCCCCGCATTCTCTTCGATTCCCGTCCGCGTTCGGGCGATGTCGGCGGCCAGTGGCGAGACATAGCCCGCCCAGTCGGCGAGCACCGCCGCATCGGCCATGGCGTCCAGGATGCGGTCGGCCAGCCAATCGACCAGGCTGACGAGGAAGTGCCCCGACCCCATCGCCGGGTCGCAGACCTTGAGGTCGAGCAGGCGACAGGCCGGGTCCAGCGCCCGCAGGGCGGACAACCGTTCCTGCATCGGGCGCGGGTCGTCGGCGAGTTGGTTGGCCGCCTCGTGGAACGCCTTCAGCCGCTCCGCCGCAAGTGGACCTACGGTCCGGTCAATGATCAGGCGCACCAGCTCATCGGGCGTGTAGAAGGAGCCGGAGCCCTTGCGCGCCGACGGGTCCACGGCAACCTTGACCGACCCGTCCTCGGTCGCCCGCAGGCCGTGTTCAAGCAGCCGCTCGTAAACCGAGCCCAGGTGCTGCACGGACAGGTCGCGGTAGTTGATGTAGGCGGACCCGCCACCGGGCGCCGCGCCGTCTTCGTGCGACAGGCGGAAGATGACCTCGGCCATGACCGCGTCCGACAATTGCACGCGTTCCAGGATCGGCGCGCTTTCCGCCGCGAAGAGACCGCCATTGTAGGGCGGGATGCCCAATTCGTCGTTGCCGGTGGCGATCGCGCCGAAGATGCCCCGGAAGCGCGACCACAGGGTGGCCATGGCGGACGGGTAACGCTGCCCAGCCGCATGCCGGGTCGCGATTTCGCCGCGCAACGGCTTCAGCGCGCAGTCGGAGTAGGGCGGTTCCGTCACCGGCAGCAGGTCTCGGTCTTCCGCGTAAAGCACGAACAGAAGCCGGTACAGAAGGACGAGCACCCCGTTCTTGATCTCCTCCAGGTAAGCGGCGCCGAGACGCGGGTCGCGCTCCGGATCGGCCTTGGCGATGGCGTCGGCCAGAGTGGGAAAGACATGGCCGAAGACCGTGTCCGACAGGCTGCCGGTGACCCGCTTGACCCAGAACTTTCCCTCCGCCAAGGCCGTCTGGTGAAAGCTCAGGCCAGCGGTTCCCGGCAGGAACGCGGCGCGCCGGAAGAACAGGATGAACAGCTTCAGGGCGTGGGTGCGGGCACCGTCATCGTCTGAATCGAACAGCAGCCGGTCGATGAAATCCATGGGCTGTTCGCCCAGCGCCTTGGCGAGATCGACCTCGAAAAAATCCTCCGATACGGACGCGGCCCCCTGCCAGTACAGGCGCCATAACCGGCCATTTGTCAGGATGCCCCAGCGCAGGGCGCCTCCGGCCAGATCCTCCACCCGCCGCAGGTAGCGCAGCATCTGGCTGGACGGCACACCCCGCTCCGCGCGGCTTCCCTTTTCCTCCCGGTCAAGTGGCCGTTCCCAGCGCTTCGATTCCACGACGCAGAGACCGTGCCGGTAGCGGTGGTGGTGGTGCAGTCCGGCCGCCGTCTCAAGGCTGGCCCGGTCGCCAAACAGCAGCATGTCCGGCACGTCGCTGCGTCCCTTGGCCGAGAGGTTCTGCTGCAGCAGCGTGTCCGACCAGCCGAGGATGCCCAGAATCGGTCGGATCACCTCCGCTTCGGTCTCCGACTCCGTGGGCTTGCGAAATTTGGGGACGGTCGCGAGGACGCTTCTCAGCCGAGTGCGGATGTCATCCATCTCGCTGTCCGACAGGCCCGTCCAGGCTTCGGTTCCGATGATTCCTTCCGCGAGAAAGCGTTTCGTCAGCAAACCGCCGCGAATCATACGATGGCCTCCCCAAGAATTTTGGCGAGGTCTTATGAATGATTCAGAAGAAAAAAAGCAAGTTGCAATGGGGCTGCGTGTGCATTTAGTAAATAAAGTGTGAATTGAACGCGTTTGTATGATTACTTCATTTGCAGTTTCAGCTGATGCGTCAACCGATTGTGCCGAAGATTAATCGTTCTAAGCGCGTGTCCCTGTTCCCTGGACAGATTTTCGGCTGAAACAGGTTTGGTTTCCGGTTCGTGTCATGCCGCCAATCCGATCCGGTGTGCTCTGGCAGGCTTCGTCCGGGGTTCTGCCGCCGAGCGCGGGCGGTCGGCGTTGTGGTGTTAAATCCTCCGGCAGCGACACCGTGAGTTCTCCCCGGATCACCTCCCGGGCCATCGTCACCCTGAAATCCGCCGAATACCGCGTCCGGTTCCCCGTCATCGGGGCCATCCTTATCACGGGGCGAACCACGCTGATCCGATTGTTGGGGAAACGGGGCCAACTCTATTCGATCTGGTGCGGCATCTCGGGACTCCGAATTGTCCGCCGGCACCAAATCGCTCAGGTGCAAACTTTTTTCGTGAGGTGCAAACTTTTTTGGGCAGGTGCAGACATTTTTCGGCGCGGACAACCGCCGCTTTTGGCCATTGAAGCGGCGTGTGCCGCGATTCCGCCAAAATTCTGCTGCACGGCCATCAAAGTCTGGAATAAACGATGAGCGGCGCGCGTTCACCCAGTCAGCACCGGGCCTCCTCGGCCCCAATGCCCTGGATGAGACGCCGCGTCTTCCTACCTGAAGGAGAGCCGCGGCCAATCGCGGCCCAACGGAAACGGATCGGGTGCGCGGTTGAGCAAGTTCGGGGTCGAGCTGGAAGTCCACATCGCGTCGTTGCGCCGCTACGCGCGCGCGCTGCTGCGCAACAACCGGGCGGACGCCGAGGATCTGGTGCAGGAGGCGTTGACGCGCGCGGTGGCGCGCTCCGACACCTTCAAGGCGGGGACGAACCTGCGGGCGTGGCTTTTCACCATCCTGCACAACGTCCACGTCAATCAGGTCCGTTCCAAGGCCGCGCGTCCCGACGAGGTCGATGTCGATGCGGTCGAGTCGAAGCTGGTCTCCCCGGCTCGGCAGGAGGAGCGCGTCGAACTGCGCGAGATGATGCGCGCGGTGGACGAACTGCCCGAGGAGCAGCGCAAGGTGCTTCTGCTGGTGGCGCTTGAGGGCCTGAAATACGAGGAAGTCGCCGAGATGCTCGGCGTTCCGATCGGGACCGTCATGTCGCGCCTCTCGCGGGCGCGCGAGGCGGTCAGGGCGAAGCTGGCGAACGAGGGCTCCGTGACCCTCAGGCGGGTGAAGTGATGAACGCGCATCGTGTGACCGACGACGAACTGCATGCCTATGTGGACGGCCAACTGGCGCCGGAGCGGCGGCTCGTCGTCGAGCGGTGGTTGGCCGACGACCCCGACGCCGCGCGCCGGGCGGAGGACTACCGCACCCAGGCCGCGCTGCTGCACGAGATTTTCGATCCCATCCTGCGCGAACCCGCCAGCGACCCGGTGCACGATCTGACCGAAAAGCTGCGCGGCCGCATCGCCGGCAACGACAACGTTCCGGCCTGGCACGCAAAGCCGTGGGTCCGCATGGCCGCCGCCGTCATGCTGGTGGTCGTGGGCGCCGGCGGCGGCTGGTTCGGCCGAGGCGCGGTCCACAACGTGCCCGCCGTCCAGGAACGCCAGTCGCTCGCCACCTTCGCCCATGAAGCCTCCCAGGCCCACCGCTTCTACACCTCCGACGAACGGTTCCAGGTGGAACTGGGCGCCGACAACCAGGACGAACTGAACAGCTGGCTGTCCAAGCGCGTGGGCCGCGAGGTGTTCGGCCCGAACCTGGACAAGGTCGGCTACCGCCTGATCGGCGGCCGCTCGCTGCCGACCGACCTCGGGGCCGGCGCGCAGTACATGTACATCAACGACCAGAACAAGCGGATCACGCTGTTCGTCGGCGCCCCCCAGGCCGGCAACCCGTCCAAGTTCAGCTTCACCCAGAACGGCGACGTGGCGACCTTCTACTGGGTCGAAGGCTCGCTCGCCTACGCGCTGGCCGGCCGCCTGTCCAAGGAAGAACTGCTGGGCATCGCCGAAGCCGTCTACAACGACGTCAAGGCCGGTCCCCCGCGCCGTGAACAGCCGCAGCCCGAGGAGCAGCAGAACCAGCCCCACGAGCAGCAGCAGAACGGCGTCCAGCCGGTCAGCGACACGCAGAAGCCGAAGGACAGCTGAGGATAAAGCGAGGGGCGCCACCCCTCGCGCTCCCCGCCAAGGGCCGATGTGGCCCTTGGAACCCAGGCCTTTTGATACCCCTGAAGACCAAGCAATCCACGCTCACCAACTTCAAATCGACTATGCAGGCAATTGGGCGCTCATCCAAAATAGCACAAAATTACTGTGAGCAATTGCCCGAAAGCTTATCTTAAAGAGCGAAGACGGCTTCGGTTCCTCGGCTGAATTTATCGCCTAGTCTGCAACGGTCAATCATCCACGGAGACTTCCGTCTGCACGCCAAGAGCGCTAAAATGGCGAAAGCTTCTTATACAGCGCATTGGATGGAAGGCCATGAGCAAGTCGGCGATTCTTATCGGCAATATTAACTACCGTAGCTTGTCTACGCTTGAGTGCTGCCGTGATGACGTACTCGCTATTAAGCAGCTTTTGGAGGCAACGGAAAAATATGATGAAATTTCTGTCATAGTGGATGCTGATGCGGATGCGATGAAATCGCACATTCGTAGCATTGTCGATAAAAATCAATCGACAGAGGAGTTGTTTTTCTATTTTACTGGACATGGTTACCACAACGATTCTGATTTTTTCTTTTGCTCCACTAATTTTGATGTAAAAAGGCCAAATGAAACTGGTTTGTCAACAACAGAATTACATACTATACTAAGGCTTTCTAATGCAAACTTGGTTGTAAAGGTTGTTGATGCATGCAATTCTGGCACTGTACTGGTTAAATCGGAGGATAGGTGGGCTGTACAAAGCAAGGATGGCTTCAAAAATCTTATCCAAATTGCTTCTTGTCTGGATAATCAAAATTCATTGACCGGTAATCCTCTTAGTTTGTTTACTAAAAAATTCCGAAATGCGGCGCTTCGTAAATCTGAAGGTACGGTTTATTATACGGACATTATAAGCACCCTCCGGGATGAATTTATTGATAACAGCTCTCAGACGCCATTTTTTGTATCCCAGCATACGGGGCGGGAGACGTTCGTAGATGATGCTAAGCTTTTAGATGGTCTGCGTGAGAAGATGGAACAAGTCCACGCAGTTACAGTTGGTCACGCTCAAACCGTACAGGAGTTGGTGTTGCAGCCGGCCACACTATTGGAACGACTCAGAGCTGTCGACTCCAAGCTGGTAAAACCTGACCTAATGAATAAAGCTATTGGAAGCTTTTTTGATCGCCTTATCCAGAACGTAACGACTGGTGAATTTTCTGA
>JAEZID010000097.1 GCA_023416195.1 Pseudomonadota bacterium
GGCTTACTTGACCTGGGCGTACTGGCCGTTGTTCCAGCGGTACCAGACATAGGCCGGGGTGGTCACGTCGCCCTTGGCGTCGAAGCCGATCTTGCCGATCACCGTGTTGTAGGTGTTCTTGCGAAGCACGTCGGCGACCTTGGCGGCGTCGGTCGAGTTGGCCTGCTTGGCCGCCTCGGCCCAGATCTGCAGGGCGGCGTAGGTGTAGAGGGTGTAGCCCTCCGGCTCGTAGCCGGCCTTGCGGAACTTCTCGACGGCTTCCTTGGCTTCCGGCATCTCGCGCGGATCCGGGCCGAAGGTCATCATGGTGCCTTCGCCGGCCGGACCGGTGATCGACCAGTACTCGTTGGTGACCAGCGCGTCGCCGGAGACGATCGGGGCGTTCAGGCCCTGGTCCTTCATCTGGCGGGCCAGCAGGCCGGCCTCGGTGTGATAGCCGCCGACGTAGACGACGTCGATGGCTTCCTGCTTCAGCTTGGAGACGAGCGCCGAGTAGTCCTTTTCACCGGCGGTGTAGGCCTCGTAGATCTTCTCCTTCTGACCGCCGGCGTTCAGCGCCTTCTGCGTCTCGTCGGCGAGGCCCTTACCGTAGGCCGACTTGTCGTGCAGGATGGCGACGTTCTTGCCCTTGTACTTCTCAAGAAGGTACTTGCCGGCGATGATGCCCTGCTGATCGTCACGGCCGCAGACGCGGAAGACGTTCTTGAGGCCCTGCTCGGTCAGCTTCGGGTTGGTCGAGGCCGGGGAGATCTGCAGGATGCCTTCCTCGGCGTAGACTTGGCTCGCCGGGATCGACGAGCCCGAGCAGAAGTGACCGCCGACGAACTTCACGCCCTTCTTGGCGAGGTCGTTGGCGACCGCGACGGCCTGCTTCGGATCGCACGCATCGTCGCCCACTTCCATCTTCAGCTTCTGGCCGAGGACGCCGCCGGCGGCGTTGATATCCGCGACGGCCTGCTCCATGCCCTTCTTCATCTGCTCGCCGAAGGTGGCGTACTGGCCGGTGATCGGGCCGGCGGTGGCCACCGCGATGTCGGCCTTGGCCGCCGTGGCGGTCAGCGCGGTCGCCGCGACCGCGGCGAGGAGGGACAGCTTGTACTTCATGACGTTTGTTTGCTCCCTGTTATAAGTCGTCACGCGGACCCCCGCTTGGGGCCTTGTCCGCCGGGTCGCTCGGGCACCCTCTTGGGTAAGCCCTTTGGGAAACGCCCCGGCGGTTCAAGCTTCTACTATACCTCGACTGTCACCAAGTGCGACAGTTTCACCGCCCCAACTATCCGATTTGGATAGGTCGGGAACACCCTTACTCGGCGAGATGGCCACCCACACGCTCGCGCCAGCCGAAGGGTCCGGAGCGCTCGTACAACCAAGGATACTGGGACACCATGCGCCGCGCGAGCGCGATGCGGTAGGCGGTCAGCGTGATCGCGCCGATCACCACCGTGTGCACCACGAATCCGTAGAGCGACAGCAGCTGGCCGCCGAACAGGCCCCAGGTCAGGAAACGGTCGCCGACGCCCAGCAGCAGGATATAGGAAAAGACCACCCACTGCGGCTTCCAGCCTTCCGCCAGCGTCTGGCCGGTCAGGATGCCGCAGCCGCCGAACACCAGCACGGTCAGGCCCAGGAAGACCGGCAGGCTTGAGCCGAGAATCCCGTCCATCAGTGACCTCCTTCCAGATAGGCCGCGCGCACTTCCTCGTTGGCCAGCAGCTCCGCCCCGGTGCCCGACATGGTCACCTTGCCGTTGACCATGACGTAGCCGCGATGGGCCAGCTTCAACGCGTGGAAGGCGTTCTGCTCCACCATGAACACGGTCATCTTCTGCTCGCGGTTGATGTCCTTCACCGCCTGGAAGATCTGCTTCACGACCAGCGGGGCGAGGCCCAGCGACGGCTCGTCCAGCAGCAGCAGGCGCGGCTGGCTCATCAGCGCGCGGCCGATGGCGAGCATCTGCTGCTCGCCGCCGGACATGGTGCCGGCGCGCTGGTTGATGCGCTCCTTCAGGCGCGGGAACAGCGTCAGGACGCGCTCCAGCTCCGTGGCGAAGCTGCCCGGCTTGGCGGTGATGGAGCCCATCTGGAGGTTTTCCAGCACGCTCATGCGCGGGAAGATGCGCCGCCCTTCCGGCGATTGGGCGATGCCGCGGCGGACGATCTCGTAGGTGGGCAGGTCGGTGATGTCCTCCCCCTCGAAATACACGCGGCCCATGCGGGCGCGCGGGTTGCCGCAGATGGTCATGAGAAGGGTGGACTTGCCGGCGCCGTTGGCGCCGATCAGCGAAACGATCTCGCCCGACCCGATCTCGATGTCGATGCCCTTCAGCGCCTCGATGGCGCCGTAGAAGGTGTGGACGCCCGATACCTTCAGCATGGCTCAGGCCCCCTCTTCGGCGCGCTTGGCGACTTCGGGCAGGTCGGCGGCGACCTCCGGCGGCAGCTCCCCGTCCTCCTCCTCGCCGAGGTAGGCGCGGATCACCGCCGGGTCGTTCTTCACGAACTGCGGGTCGCCGTCGGAGATCTTGCGCCCGTAGTCGAGCACCACGACGTGGTCGGAAATGGTCATCACGACGCTCATGTCGTGCTCGATCAGGAGCACGCCCGTCTTGTGGTCGTCACGGATGAAGGTGAGGATCTCGGCCAGATCGGCCGACTCGCGCGGGTTCAGACCGGCGGCCGGCTCGTCCAGGCAGAGCATCACCGGCTCGGTGCACATGGCGCGCGCGATCTCCAGGCGGCGCTGCGCGCCGTAGGGGAGATTGCCGGCTTCCCAGTCGGCGAACTCCAGCAGCCGCACGCGGTCAAGCCAGTATTTCGCCAGCTCGACCGACTCGCGCTCCACCTTGGTATAGCTGGGCAGCCCCAGCAGACCGGCGATGGAAAAGCCCGACGCCTTGATCAGCTTGTTGTGCTGGGCGACGACCAGATTCTCCAGAACGCTCATGCCGCCGAACAGGCGGATGTTCTGGAAGGTGCGCGCCACGCTGGCCTGCTGCGAGATGCGGTAACCCGGCATCCGCTCCAGCAGGAACTCCTTGCCATCGGGATGGCGCAGCGTCAGCCGGCCGCCCGTCGGGGTGTAGCAGCCCGTGCTGCAGTTGAACAGCGTGGTCTTGCCCGCGCCGTTCGGGCCGATGATCGCGGTGATCTCGCCGTTGCGCGCGGTGAAGGAGACGTCGTTCACCGCCACCAGACCGCCGAAGCGCATGGTGAGGTGTTCGACCGTCAGAAGGGGCGTGTCGTTTTTCACGGTGGAGGTCATGGAAAGATCCGTCGTCACTTCGCCCTCCCCCCAGCGATGCCCTCGCCGCCGGCCGCGGCGGTGCCGGCGGCCGGACCGCCGGCGCCCTTACCCTTTCGGCCATAGAGAAGGATCGTGGGATCGCGGTGGGCCAGCAGGCCGCGCGGACGCCACAGCATGATGAGGACCATGCCCATGCCGAAGGCCAGCATGCGGTAGTCGGCCAGTTCACGGAACGCTTCCGGCAGGCCGATGACCAGCAGGGTCGCCACGACCACGCCGATCTGGCTGCCCATGCCGCCCAGCACCACGATGGCGAGGATGATCGCCGATTCGATGAAGGTGAAGCTCTCCGGGCTGACGAAGCCCTGGCGCGTGGCGAAGAAGGAGCCGGCGAAGCCGCCGAACATCGCCGCGATGGCGAAGGCGGCCAGCTTCATGTTGGTGCGGTTGATGCCCAGCGACGCACAGGCGATGTCGTCCTCGCGCAGGGCCTCCCACGCGCGGCCGAGCGGCAGCTTGCGGACGCGCAGCGTGAACAGGTTCACGACCAGCGCCAGAACCAGGATCACGTAATAGAGGAAGATGATCCGGTGCAGCGGACTGAACTCCAGCCCGAACATCTCGTGGAAGGCGGGCATGCCTTCCGTGGGGTTGCGGGTGAATTCGGCGATGCCGAAGAAGCTGGGCCGCGGAATGCCGGAGATGCCGTTGGGGCCGCCGGTGAACTGGTACCAGTTGACGAGGATGATGCGGATGATCTCGCCGAAGCCCAGCGTCACGATGGCGAAATAGTCGCCGCGCAGACGCAGAACCGGGAAGCCCAGCAGCACGCCCGAGAAGGCGGCCAGCAGACCGGCCAGCGGCAGGCACAGCCAGAAGCTCAACCCGAAATAGTGGGCCAGCAGCGCGTAGCTGTAGGCGCCCACCGCGTAGAAGGCCACGTAGCCGAGGTCGAGCAGGCCGGCGAGGCCGACCACGATGTTCAGGCCCCAGCCCAGCATGACGTAGGTCAGCAGCAGGATGCCGATGTCCAGCAGCTGGCGGTCGGCCAGCGGGGTCAGCGGGAAGGCCAGCGCCACGACGACGCCGATCGGACCCAGCCAGCGGGACGCGTCCTGCACCTTGGCGGCGATGCGGTCCATGCGCTTGTCGCGCTCGGCCTGGGACAGCTTCGACCGGCCGGTGCGCACCGCCATGGCGGCGCGGATCGCGATGACGGCGCCGCCGACGATCAGGATGACGCGCAGCGCCTCGGTCGGCATCTTGATGAAGAAGCCGGCGGCGGCGGCGGCGGTGGCCAGCAGCAGAACCAGCACGCCCTGCCCTTCGCGGATCAGGCAGATGCCGAGACGGCCGAGGAAGACCAGCCCGACCGAGGCCACGACCTCGTTCCAGCGGGTCTCCAGACCCAGGCCGGTGGGGCGGTCCACCGTGCGCAGGCCGACCAGCGGAACCGTCAGCAGCAGGGCGACGAAGGCGGTCAGCGCCGCCTCCTTGAGGATCGCGGGCCAGGCGATGGCCCGGGGTGAGGTTACGGAAATCGCGGTCATGGCCTTACACCTTCTCGATTTCCGGACGGCCCAGCAGGCCGGTCGGACGGAAGATCAGGACGAGCACGAGGATGGTGAAGGTCGCGACGTCCTTCCACTCGCTGCCCATGTAGCCCGACCAGAACGCCTCGATGAGGCCGATGACGACGCCGCCGAGCATGGCGCCCGGCAACGACCCGATGCCGCCCAGAACCGCCGCCGTGAACGCCTTAACGCCGGCCAGGAAGCCGATGTAGAAGTCGATCACGCCGTAAATCAGCAGCACCATCATGCCGGCCACGGCGGCCAGCGCCGCACCCATGACGAAGGTCAGGGAGATGATGCGGTCGACGTTGACGCCCAGCAGGCCGGCCATCGTCTTGTCCTGCTCGCAGGCGCGCTGCGCGCGGCCCAGCTCGGTCCGGGTGATCAGCTGGGTGAAGCCGTACATCAGCGCCACCGTGATCACGATGGTCGCCAGGCGCACGTAGCTGACCGACACCGCCCCGTCCATCATCGTCAGATTGCCGGTCAGGATCGGCTGCAACGGCTTGCTGCGCGCGCCCTGAAGGATCTGGACGTAGTTCTGGAGGAAGATCGACATGCCGATGGCGGAGATCAGCGGCGCCAGACGCGGCGAACTGCGCAACGGCCGGTAGGCGATCCGCTCCACCGTCCATCCGTAGACGGCGGTGAACAGCATCGACGCCGCCAGCATCACCAGCAGCGCCAGCGGCACCCAGGTGATCCCCAGGCTTCCCAGCGCCAGAAAGGTGATCAGCGCCACGAAGGCGCCGATCATGTAAATTTCACCGTGGGCGAAATTGATCATGCCGATGATGCCGTACACCATCGTGTAGCCGATGGCGATGAGGCCGTAGATGGCGCCCAGCGACAGGCCGTTGATCAACTGTTGAAGAAAATAATCCATGCCTCACCTCGCCCTTAGCGCTTCGCGCAGGCATGGGCGAGCGAGACGGGCACGCTCGGTACACCGGTCACGTGAACAGGCACTCCCTGCTCTGGCTTCCCGCGCCCATAGGCTCGGGGCCAAGATTGTTGTCTGGTCGGAACGTTAGCCCAGCCCGTTGCAAGGGGGAAGAGGGCAAACATTCATTCGATATTCGGTAGTACCAATTTTCTACCAATTTGCAATATCGATTCATGACAGATGCGTGAACTTTACACTTGCAAAAATCAGGGGAAGTAATTTTTGGAAAGAAAAAGGCCCCCTCCGTGGAACGGAGAGGGCCTCTGAAAGAAGGCTTGGGTCCCGGCCGCCTCAGCGACTGGCGGAGGCCTGCTGCGCCTTGACCGGGTCCTTGGGCTTGGCCGGGGCCTTGGCGGTCGCCTTGCCCGTGGCCGCCTTGGCGGCGGGCTTGGACGCGCGGCTCGACGGAGCCTGCGCGACATGCACAGGGGCGTCGGGGTTGCTGACCACCTTCACGTCGCACAGCGGCTTGCTGGACAGGTGCATCACGCCGGCGTTCTTGTCGTCGCCCGTCAAGGTGCGGATGTCTTCCGGCGTCATCTCCGTTGCCGCCTTGGTGCGGTCGACGAAGTTGTAGCAATAGTTCGTGGTACCGATCACCGCCGCGCGGCGGCTGATCTCGTTCGCCATCTCCGTGCGGAACATGTCGAACTGCCGGGTCGCGTTGCCGCCGCCGGCCTTGCGGAAATGGTCGATCATCGCCGCTTCCGAATTGGAGAGCAGCGCGCGGTTCTTGATCGTGAAATCCTGATAGACGTTGAACGGCTTCTTGTCCGGATACACCTGCTGGCAGGTCAGGCCGACCACCATCATCTCGGTGTGCATGCGGATGGTCTGCTCCGCCGCGTGCTCCGCCCGGTTGTAGCAGGCCTGCGCCTTGCCACCCGACGACTTCGCGGCGGGCTTGGCGGCGGCCGGCTTGGGCGCGGCCGGCGGCTTGGCCGCGACCTGCACCGGCTCCTTCGCCGCATCCTTGGCGGCAGCCGGCACGGCGGCACCGGCGATCAGGACGGCGAGACCGGCCGTGGCGGCGCGGCCAAGGGTGAGGGAAGAAAAGCGATGAGCGGCGCGCTGACGAATCATCGTTGGTACGGCTCCGGTGGCCCGTGTTGGCGGGCGAAATCTTCCGATTCCGGCCCTCTCTTTCGCTGGTTCTACTCGATCCGAAGAAGCGGTCAACCCATATCCGCGCCTTCCCGGCGATTTGTCCCAACCCATGGCGTTTTTGCCGATGGTTGCTTCGGTTGGACGTTCCCGGCCATTGTCGAGTATTTTCAAGCTCATCCCACTCACTGTCCGGCGAACGGCCATGATCCGCATCGGAATCGACCTTGGCGGCACGAAGACGGAAGGAATTGCCCTCGACCGTCACGGCAACCAGATTGCCCGCCGTCGCGTTGCCACCCCTCGGGGGGATTATGCCGCCACGCTACATACGATCGTAGGACTGGTCGGAGAACTGGAGTCCTCGGCGGGCGGCGGTCGCGCCATGGTCGGCGTGGGCATCCCCGGCATCGTCTCGCCGGTCACGGGGCTGGTGAAGAACGCCAACTCCACATGGCTGATCGGGCGACCGTTCGACCGCGACCTGTCCGATGCGCTCGGCCGTCCGGTGCGGGTGGAGAACGACGCCAACTGCCTCGCCGTGTCGGAAGCGACGGACGGGGCGGGCGCCGGATGCGGCGTGGTGTTCGCGGCGATCCTGGGCACCGGCTGCGGGGCCGGCATCGTGGCGAACGGGCGGGTCCTGTCGGGCCGCAACGCGGTGGGCGGCGAGTGGGGGCACAACCCCCTACCCTGGCCCCGGCCGGCGGAGGGGGAGCTTCCCGGCCCGGCCTGCTACTGCGGCCAGCACGGCTGCCTGGAAACCTTCGTGTCCGGTCCGGCGGTCGCCGCCGACCACGAGGCCGTCACCGGCGAAAGGCTGTCCACGGAAGAGGTCGCCGCCCGCGCCGAGGCCGGAGACCCGGCCTGCCGCGCCACGCTCGACCGGCTGGTGGACCGGCTGGGGCGCGGGCTGGCGAGCATCGTCAACATCCTCGACCCGGACGTGATCGTGCTGGGCGGCGGCTTGTCGAACGTGGCGATGCTCTACGACGCCCAGCCGCCGGCCATCGAGCGCTGGGCCTTTTCTGACCGCATCGACACGCCGGTGCGCCGCGCCGTGCACGGCGATTCAAGCGGCGTGCGCGGCGCGGCGTGGCTGTGGCGGCCGGACGAGGCCCATCAGTCGATCTGAACCTGACGCGGCGTGGTCAGCGTCAGTTCCGGACCCGGCCCGGCGGCGCGGCCGTCGCGCACCGGTGGGGTCAGGGACTGGGTGCGCGAATAGTTGGGCGTGGCGCGAACCGCGTCGGTGCCGTAGGCCCGCATGCCGGCGCGATGCTGGTCGCCGTTGCCCATGGCGCCCCAATGGGACGGCCGCGGCCCCGGGATGGGCTGGGCCTGTTCCATGTTCCGCATGTAGGGGCCGGTCGGCACCATGTGATCGAACACCCAGGCCGGGTATTCCTGTTTCTGCGCGCTTGCCGGCGCGGCGAACGCCAGAATCGCCAGGGTCGCTACTGCCATCGTACGAAGCATGACGCGGCGGCCTTCCATCCATCTTCGGGAGCAGAGAGCCGCGATTCGGCCCCAAAAGCGGGCGACCCGTCCAGGGTGGAGGCGCGTTACCCTGCCTGGGCGCCCACCAATGGTCAGGGGAACCTTACGGCTTGGGCGCTCGGTACAGAGTCAGGGTGATGCGCTTGCCGGTGTTGTAGTTGAAGCCGTTCACCTCGGACAGCTTCACCGGTTCCGCCCCGCTCATGACCCCATGCAGCGTCGCGCGGAACTCCGCCTCTTCCCGGCTGTCCACCAGGGCCAGCGCGCAGGCGCGGTCGGACGCCAGATGCTTGGCCGCACCGCCGCCATGGGTCAGGCGCGTTTCCGTTCCCAGCAGGAAGACGAGGCTCGGCTCGGCATAGCCGGCGGAGGCCACGGTGCCGGAGGCGCAGGGCCGCACCGCCGCGACCGCCCGCGCCGCCTGCCGGCTGATCCAGACGCCGTCGATGGCCGGCAGAACCGCCGCGTACGTGCCGGCGTACAGCACCGCCGCCGCCGCCAGAGCCGCACCGAACCCGGCCCGCTCCCGATGGTGTGCGAACAGGCGTACGGCCAGGGCGTACAGCACGAGCACGACCGGCACCATGGCGACCGCAACCGGGTCGATCCGCCGATCCACCAGCCAGGGGATCACCGCCACGGCCAGGGCCAGCGCGCCGAACCCGACGAAGCCCAAACCGGCGGACACGGCGAACAGCACGCGCCGTCCCTTCTCGGCCGTCCGGGCGAAATGCTCGCGCGATGCCGCCGCGACCAGGATCGCGATGGCCGGGAAGACGGGCAACGTGTAGTGCAGAAGCTTGGTCGGCACCGCCTCGAACACCAGCCAGCTCGGCACGATCCAGGCGATGCAGAAGCGCACCGCATCGACGCGGCGGTTCAGCCAGACCCACGGCACGGCCAGCAGCGCCAGGAACGACCAGGGCGCGAAGGTGACCCAGAACGTGCCCAGATAATAGCCGGGCGGCAGCCCCTTGCTCTCCTGCCCGCTGGTCACCTTGCCCAGCATGTCGTGCCCGACGGATTCGGCGAAGAAGGCGCCCTTGGTCTTGATGGTGATGGCGATCAGCCAGGGCGCGGCGATGGCCAGCACGATCCCCAGCCCCACCAACGGACGCAGCCGTTTCAGCCAACCGGCCCTGCGGTCCAGCGCGGCCAGCACCAGCGCCGTCGTGCCGGACACCAGCAGGACGATCGGCCCCTTGATGAGGATGCCCACGCCCGCCGCGATCCAGAAGACCAGCGGCGCCGCCCAGCCGGACCGTTCGGCGTGCCGGTTCAAATAGAGACTCGCCAGCGCCGCCTGCCCGAGGACAATGGTGGACAGCAGCACGGCGTCGGTCTTCGCCATGCGGGCCTCGACGCCCAGCACGACGCAAGACGCCATCATCAGCCCAGCGAGGAATCCGACCGTGCCGCCGAACATGCGCGCACCGACCCAGGCGGTCGCCAGCACGGCGAGGATCGCGCCGGTCAGCGACGGGATGCGGTACGTCCAGATCTCCTTCGGCCCATCAACCAGTCGGGTCGCCGCGACCTGAAGCCAGTAGATACCGACCGGCTTCTTGTGCCGCGCCTCCTCCTGGTAGCGGATGTCGACGTAATCGCCGCTTTCCAGCATTTGATAGGAAGCCTGCGCGAAGCGCGCCTCGTCGCGGTCGAAGGGCGGCAGCTGGAAAAAGCCCGGCAGGAACAGCGCGACGCTCAGCACCGCCAACAGCGCGTAGGCCAGAAGCGGCAGACGCCCGGCCTGAGCGGCGGGCGCCGCAACGGTGCCGGTGCCGGCGGCGATGGCGGCCTCGCTCACGGCTTACCGGCCGCGGCGGTCTCGACCCCGTCCGCTTTCTTGTGGGTCCAGACGAAATAGAGGTTGCGCACATAGATGATCAGCCCCAGCCCCTGCCCGAACATGTAGACGGGATCGAACCGGTAGATCGAATAGGCCAGCAGAAGCGCGCCGCCGCCGATGGAGAAGTACCAGAAGACCTCCGGCATGACGCTGCGCTTGGCGCGCTCGC
>JAEZID010000131.1 GCA_023416195.1 Pseudomonadota bacterium
GCGTGAAGGCGCTGGTCTTCCAGCTCGCCTCGCTGACCGACGTGCAGTGGCAGATGTCCGGCGAGGTGGTGCTGATGACGCTGCTGGGCGGCATGGGCACGCTGTTCGGCCCGGTCGTCGGGGCGGCTCTGGTGGTGACGCTGCAGAACTATCTGGCGGCGACCAACCTGCCGGTCACGGTGGTCATCGGCGCCATCTTCGTCGTCTGCGTCCTGCTCTTCCGGCGCGGCATCGTCGGCGAGTTGCAGGCCATCCTGGCCCGCCGGAAATCCTGATCCCGGCGGCGGTTCTAAAGTCCGGGCGATTCCTCCCTGGAGGGGGCTTGCGAAGCCCCCTTCCTTCCGGATCGCCAAAGAATAAGGAATTGGGAGAATGTCCATGGATCAGCCGCTGTGGAGCCCGTCGGAGGAGCGCGTCGCCGCGTCCAACCTGACCGCCTTCCGCGAAGCCGCGAACGCCCGCTTCGGCCTGCGCCTGACCGACTACGCCGACCTGTACAACTGGTCCATCGCGGGCAAGGAGGATTTCTGGCGCTTCCTGTGGGAGTGGGCCGGCCTGAAGGGCGATCTCGGCGCCACCGCCCTGGCGGATGGCGACAGGATGCCCGGCGCCCAATGGTTCCCCGACGCCAGTCTGAATTACGCCGAAAATCTGCTGGCCGGCGCCCCGGACGGTGACGCCGTGGTCTTCTGGGCCGAGGACAAGGTCAAGCGCCGCTGGTCCGGCGCCGACCTGAAGGAGCAGGTGTCCCGCCTGCAACAGGCGCTGAAGGCCATGGGCGTCGGCAAGGGCGACCGCATCGCCGCCGTGATGCCGAACATGCCGGAGACGCTGGCGGCGATGATCGCCACCACCAGCCTCGGCGCCATCTGGTCCTCCTGCTCGCCCGACTTCGGCGTGCAGGGCATCGTGGACCGCTTCGGCCAGATCGAGCCGACCGCCCTCTTCGCCCCCGACGCCTATTGGTACAACGGCAAGCCCCACGACGTCCGCGCCAAGATCGCGGAGGTGCTGAAGGAGATGCCCACCGTCAAGCGCACGGTCATCGTGCCGTACGTGAACGAGGAGCCGGACGTCGGCGGCATCCGCGACGGCGTGCGCTACACCGACTTCATCGCGCCGTACGCGCCTGCGGAACTGACCTTCGAACGGGTGCCCTTCAACCACCCGATGTTCATCCTCTATTCCAGCGGCACCACCGGAAAGCCGAAGTGCATCGTGCACGGCACCGGCGGCACGCTGATCCAGCACGTCAAGGAACACCGGCTGCACTGCGACCTGAACCGGGGCGACCGCTTCTTCTACTTCACCACCTGCGGCTGGATGATGTGGAACTGGCTGGTCACGGGTCTGGCCAGCGGCACGACGCTTCTGCTCTACGACGGCTCGCCCTTCGCGCCGACCGGCAACATCCTGTTCGACTACGCCGACGCCGAGCGCATGACCCTGTTCGGCACCTCGGCCAAGTTCATCCAGCAGGTCGAGAAGGCGGGGCTGGAGCCGATCCGGACGCACAAGCTGGACACGGTGCGCACGATCACCTCGACCGGTTCGCCGCTGATGCCGGAGAATTTCGAGTTCGTGTACCGCTCCATCAAGGCGGACGTGCATCTGGCCTCCATCTCCGGCGGCACCGACATCGTGTCCTGCTTCGTGCTGGGCAACCCCATTGCGCCTGTGTGGAAGGGCGAGCTTCAGACCGCCGGCCTCGGCATGGCGGTGGAGGCGTTCGACGACAACGGCCACGCGGTGCGCGGCGACAAGGGCGAACTGGTCTGCACGCGGCCCTTCCCCAGCATGCCCGTCGGCTTCTGGGCCGATCCGGACGGGCGGAAGTACCGCAGCGCCTATTTCGAGCGGTTCGAGAACGTCTGGACCCACGGCGACTTCATCGAGCAGACCGAGCATGGCGGCTGGGTGATCTACGGCCGCTCCGACGCGGTGCTGAACCCCGGCGGCGTGCGCATCGGCACGGCGGAGATCTACCGGCAGGTCGAACAGCTGCCCGACATCATGGAGGCGGTCTGCATCGGCCAGGAATGGGACAACGACGTGCGCGTCATCCTGTTCGTGGTCCTGCGCGAGGGGCTGACGCTCGACAAGACGCTTGAGGACACCATCCGCAAGCGCATCAAGGACAACTGCTCGCCGCGCCACGTGCCGGCGAAGATCGTCCAGGTCAGCGACATCCCGCGCACCCGCTCGGGCAAGATCACCGAACTGGCGGTCCGCGACGCCGTGCACGGCCGCCCCATCAAGAACACCGAGGCGCTGGCGAACCCGCAGGCCCTCGACCAGTTCCGCGAACGCGGCGAACTGGCCTCGTCATAAGGAACGATGTCCATGAGTCTGAGGGGCATGAGTCTGAGGGGAAAAGTCGCCGTCGTCACCGGTTCCACCAGCGGGATCGGGCTCGGCATCGCGCGCTGTCTGGCCGAGGCCGGCGCCGACATCCTGCTGAACGGGTTCGGCGACGCGGGCGAGATCGAGGCCATCCGCGTCGGCATCGCGCGGGAGTTCGGCGTGCGCACCGCCTACCATGGCGCCGACCTGTCGAAGCCGGACGAGATCCGCGCCATGATCGCCGAGGCGGACGAGGCGTTCGGCCGGGTGGACGTTCTGGTCAACAACGCCGGCATCCAGCACGTCGCCCCGGTCGACGAGTTTCCGGCCGAGCGCTGGGACGCGGTGATCGCCATCAACCTGTCGGCGGTCTTCCACGGCATCCACCACGCGCTGCCGGGCATGAAGCGGCGCGGCTGGGGCCGCATCATCAACATAGCCTCGGTGCACGGGCAGGTCGCCTCCGTCAACAAGTCGGCCTATATCGCCGCCAAGCACGGCGTCGTCGGCCTGACCAAGACCGTGGCGCTGGAGACGGCGGGCAGCGGGATCACCTGCAACGCCATCTGCCCCGGCTGGGTGCTGACCCCGCTGGTGCAGAAGCAGATCGACGCGCTGGCCGCCGACAAGGGGCTGACCGACGAGCAGGCCCGCGCCGAACTGGTCGGCGCCAAGCAGCCGTCCGGCCAGTTCGTCACGCCGGACCAGCTGGGCGCGCTGGCGGTCTTCCTGTGCTCCGACGCGGCGGGGCAGATGACCGGGTCCAACCTCACCATGGACGGTGGATGGACCGCCCAGTGAGGTGAGGAAGGGGGCGTCGCCCGCCCGGCGCTCCCCTTCCGGCGCTTCCCTTTCGCCTATGACGTTCGCGTGAGGTTTTCGGAGTAGATGTCTGAGCAGGCCCGGTAAATCCGGAGAATTCCTTAAGAAAAAGTGGCGTCCGCGCGCGGGATGCTCCTGCGCGCGGTGCATGTACGCGCGCCTTCCCCTTCCGTATCACGATGCTGTACCATCGGCCCCGGCCATAATGCCGGCGTGTCTTGCTGCATTGCAGCGGCAACGACGCGAACGATAAGAACAGTCGGGTCTATCGGGAGGACGGCGTGGACGGTGATCTGGATTTCGAGGCGCTGAAGGAACGCGCCGTGCAGTCGCTGTTCGGGCATCTGGAGGGCATGTGCGTCGGTACCGTGACGGTGGACCGCCACGCCCGCATCGCCTGGATGGACGACAAGTACAAGGCCCTGCTGGGCGTCGCCGATGACCCGCGCGGCAAGCCGGTGGAAGAGGTCATCCCCAACAGCCAGATGCGCCGCGTGGTCGAGACCGGCCAGCCCATGATGGTGGACATCATGGAGTTCGGGGAGCGGTCCTTCGTCGTCACGCGCCTGCCGCTGAAGGACGTGGACGGCGCGGTGATCGGGGCGGTCGGCTTCGTCCTGTTCGACCGGGCGGAGCATCTGCGCCCGCTGGTCTCCAAATACCAGAAGCTTCAGGAGGAGCTGACCCAGGCGCAGCGGGAGCTGGCGCACGAGCGGCGGGCCAAATACTCCTTCTCGCAGTTCCTCGGCATCAGCGATTCGGTGCGCGAGATCAAGCGGCTCGCCCGCCGCGCGGCGCAGATGGACTCCACGGTGCTGCTGCTGGGCGAGACGGGCACGGGCAAGGAGCTGCTGGCCCACGCCATCCACGCCGCCAGCCCGCGCGCCGACCGCCCCTTTGTCGGCATCAACGTGGCCGCCGTCCCGGAAAACCTGCTGGAGGCAGAGTTCTTCGGCGTCGCGCCGGGGGCCTACACCGGCGCCGACCGGCGCATGCGCGAGGGCAAGTTCCAGTTGGCCAACGGCGGCACCCTGTTCCTGGACGAGATCGGCGACATGCCGCTGCCGCTTCAGGCCAAGCTGCTGCGCGTGTTGCAGGAGCGTGAGATCGAGCCGCTGGGTTCCAACAAGGTGGTGCGGGTGGACGTGCGCATCATCGCCGCGACCAGCCGCGACCTCGCGGCGCTGGTCAAGGAGAAGCAGTTCCGGGCGGATCTCTATTACCGGCTGAACGTGGTCCCGATCACCCTGCCGCCCCTGCGCGAGCGGACCGAGGACATCGAGAGCATCGCCGACCGCATCCTGGAACAGCTGGCCATCCAGCAGGGCGGCCCGCCGCGCGAGCTGACCAACACGGCCATCGCCGCGCTGCGCGCCCACGACTGGCCCGGCAACGTGCGGGAGCTTTACAACACGCTGGAACGGGCGGTCGCCATGACCGACGCGCCGGTCCTGACCGCCGAGCATGTCCGGGGCCTCGTCAACGCGCCGGAGCCCCCCGCCGGGGCCAGCGCGTCGCCGCCGCTGTCGCTGAACGGCCCGCTGTCGGAGGTGCTGAGCGCCGCCGAACGTTCGGCCATCGCGGCGGCGCTGGAGCAGACGGGCGGGGTCAAGGCGCGGGCCGCCAAGCTTCTCGGCATTTCCCGCGCCTCGCTCTACGAACGCATGGTCTCGCTGGGGTTCGGGGCGAGTCCGTAACCTTCTCCCTCTCCCCGGAGGGGAGAGGGGATCGGCAGCCCCTTTACCCCTTCACGTTCGCCGCCGTCTGGCCGAAGAGGATCTTCTTGCCCTCCTCGGTCACCGCCGGCTGGGCGGCCACGGCCTTGCCCTTTTCATAGGCGCGGATCACCGCCGGGCGCTGCCCGATGGACTCGAACCAGCGCTTCAGGTCGGGGAACTGCGCGAGATCCTGGCGCTGGCGCTCGTGCGGCACGATCCAGGGATAGGCGGCCATGTCGGCGATGGTCAGTTCGTCGCCCGCGATGAAGGCGCGGCCAGCCAGACGCTTGTTCAGCACGCCGTAGAGACGATTGGTCTCCTTCACGTAGCGGTCGATGGCGTAGGGAATTTGCTCCGGCGCGTACTGGACGAAGTGGTGGTTCTGCCCGGCCATGGGGCCGAGGCCGCCGACCTGCCAGAACAGCCATTCCGCCACCGTCGTGCGCCCGCGCAGGTCGGTGGGCAGGAACCTGCCGGTCTTTTCCGCCATATATTGCAGGATGGCGCCCGATTCGAAGACCGAAATGGGCTCCCCGCCGTCGGCCGGCGTCTGGTCCACAATGGCCGGCATGCGGTTGTTGGGGGAGATCGCCAGGAACTCCGGCTTGAACTGGTCCCCGGCGGAGATGTTCACGGGATGAATGGTGTAGTCGAGGCCGGCTTCCTCCAGGAAGATCGTGATCTTGTGCCCGTTCGGCGTCGGCCAGTAATACAAGTCGATCATGTCGTTCCTTCCCATCAGCGGTTGCAGCAAAGCTTAGCGGCCGGAGAGCCATCGGCAAGCCGTCTTGTGCGCGCGGCTGCTCTCCGTTCTGGACAGGGGAAGGGGGCGTCCGGCATGGTCGGTGCCACAGAACGGGCGAAGCAGGCCCTCACCAGGGAGGATGGATATGAGCGGGCGCATCGATGCGGTCCGTCAGGGCCGCGTGCTGGTCCTGACCATGAACGACCCGGCCACCAAGAACGCGCTGAGCGGCGAGATGATGGACGCCGGGCGCGCGGCCTTCGAAACGGCGGCTGCCGACCCGGAGGTCGGCGCCGTGGTGCTGACGGGTGCGGCCGGCACCTTTTGCTCCGGCGGGAACCTCGGCCAGTTGATGAACAGCCGCAAGGCCGATCCGACGGTCATCCGCAACATGATGGACCGCTTCCACGGCTGGATCCGCGCGATGCGGACCTGCCCCAAGCCGGTGGTCGCCGCCGTCGAGGGCGCCGCCGCCGGGGCCGGATTCTCGGTCGCTATGGGTTGCGACCTGATCGTGTCGGCGGAGGACGCCAGCTTCGTGCTGGCCTACGTCAAGGTCGGACTGAACCCGGACGGCGGCGCCTCGGCCTTCCTCGGCCGGTCGGTGCCGCCGCAGCTGGCCGCCGAGATCATGTTCGAAGGCGGACGGATCGGCGCCCCGCGCCTGGCCCAGTTGGGCGTCGTCAACCGGGTCGCCGCGCCCGGCGGCACGCTGGAGGAGGCGACCGCCTGGGCCGCGCGGCTGGCCGAGGGGCCGACCGTCGCCATCGGCCGGGCCAAGCGCCTGATCGAGGCGGCCTACGGCCCGCCCGACGCGCAGCTCGACCGCGAGGCCGACGCCTTCGTCGAGGCGCTGTTCCACGGGGAAGCGGCCGAGGGCATCGCCGCCTTCTTCGAAAAGCGGGCGCCCGCTTTTCCGCGCGGTTGAGAGCGCAACGGCCCGGCCGTTCGGGGTGTTGATCGGGGGGAACGCCAACCCCTGAGTCAACAACCCGAGAGAGACGTCATGCCCGAGGATCGGAACCGGACGAACCCGCAGGACAGCAAGATCGACCAGAGCCAGCAGGGCACCACGAAGCCCGACCAGGGCGGCGAGTCCGAACTGACCGAAAAGGAAGAGCAGAAGCGCGGCGGCCAGAACAAGCAGACGCCGGGCAAGATCTACGACGTGTGAGCGTCGGCCGCCCCCTTCCGGTCCTGTCCTTGCGGGATGGGAGGGGGCGACCGAAACCCGCCCGCAACGGCGCTGTTGACCGGCCATCCCCAAACGACGAAGGAGCCGGTCATGGCAAACCTCCAAAAATTGCTCGGCACGATGCTCGCGACCGGTATGGCCGGACGCGGCCAGAGCGGACCGGGCTTGGCGTCCGCGATGGGGGCGTCGCGCGGCGGCGGCTTCAAGAACGCGGCCGGGCTGGCGGCGCTCGGCTATCTCGCCTACAAGGCCTTTCAGGACCGCCAAGCCAATCAGGCGCAGACGTCACCGACCACGCCGGCGACGGGCAGCGGGCCGTCGCTGAGCGAGCGGCTGTCCTCGATCTTCAGCCCGCAAGCGTCGCAGCCCGTGCCGGATTCGGGCTTTCCGGAACTGGCGATGGAGGACCGCAAGGCTCTGCTGCTGATCCGCGCCATGATCGCGGCGGCCAACGCCGACGGCGTGATCACGCCGGATGAACGCAGCGTCATCGTCAGCAAGATGGACGAAGCCGGCGCCGGCCCGGACGAGCATCGCGTGCTCGAACAGGAACTCGCCAACCCGCTGTCGATGGACGCCCTGCTGCGCGAGGTCCAGGACGAGGAAACGGCGGAGCAGGTCTATTTGGCCTCGACCATCGCCATCGAGGCGGACACGCCCGCCGAACAGTCCTATCTGCAATATCTTGCCGCCCGCCTGAACCTGCCGCCGGAGCGCATCCAGGCCCTGCGCGGCGTCGCCTGAGCGTGCGAAAGGCCCCTCTTCTCGTGGAAGAGGAGCCTTTTCGTTCGCGGGGTCAGCGGATCCGCAACTCTTTCGGCGGCAGGGGCTGCGGGTTCAGCCCTTGCAGGACGCCGGGATTGAGCCTTCCGGACAGCGAACCGCCGAGCGCCGGACAGGTGAGGCATTGCGGCGGGATGGGCGGCTTCGGCTTCTGGACCAGCAGAAGGTTCGTGTGATGGCGCTGCACGGACGGCATGGTGTCGGCGAGCACCGGGCTCGTCGTCAACGCGACGGCGGCCAGGGCGAGGAGTGCGAACGGCCTGGGCGTGAACGGTTGCGACATGGCGGACCTCCACGGGGTACGAGGGAACGGGTCCACTGTGCTTGGAAGACGCGGGCGCGTCTGTGAAGCGGCCCACAGCGTCCCGCCGATCGCACCTTACGACACCAGCGCCAGGGTCGGTTCGGGCGGTTCGGGAACGGCCGCTTCCAGCGCCCGGGCAACCTCGTCCATGGGGGCGGCGACGACCAGGGGGTCGGCGCGGCCGGCCAGATGAAGCTCGGTCCGGTCCCCTTCCGTGGCACGCAGGAACAGCACGCCGGCGTGGCGGACCATCACCGCGGCCCCCGCCCGGTCGGTGAACTCGACAAACCTCATGCACGCCTCTCCAAAAATGATTGCAACTCGTCCAGAACGGCATAAACACGCTATGATCGCGTCGGTTGCTCCTAACCTGAAGGATCTACACCTTCGGCCCCTTGATTGGTGCGGCGCATCGACAAACATGGCCGGTTCGGGTTGGGGAGGCGATCAGGTCTCCCGAATATGCTGCCAGGGAAGGAACACGAGCCTTGAAGCTGCTCGTCGTCGAGGACGATCCGTTGATCGGGCCGGCCGTCAAGGCCGTCCTGGAGAACGCCGGCTACACCGTGGTCGGCCCGCTGCGCGACGCCGCCAAGGCGGCGCGGCTGGGCGCGCGCGAACTGCCCGACCTCGCGCTCGTGGACGTTTATCTGGCGGGCGGCGAGAACGGCCTGACGCTGGCCCGCAAGCTGTGGGAGGACTACGGCGTGCCCTCCCTGCTGATCACCGGCTTCGACCACCGGGCGGAGGAGGCGCGCGACTTCGCGCTGGGCCTTCTGCGCAAGCCGGTCATGCCCGACGCGCTGATCGACGCGGTCGGCGTCATCGGCGAGATCCTGGGGGGCCTGCGCCCGTCCTCCATCCCGCCGGCGCTGGAGCTGTTCGGCCGCCCCGCCGCCCGCCCGCCGGCCGTGGCGGCGCGGCGCGATTAAAGCGGATTCCCATCCGCTTTGGACCGCGACGGCGGTCCCGGCCGCACGTGCGGCCGAAGCCTGGCCGGCAAGTGAGGCCATGTGAATCTAAAGCAAATGCAAATTTGCTTTAGGCGCCGTCCCCGGTGCCGGAGGATGCTGGGACGGGAGCATCCTTGCCGGTGTCCTTCCCCGCGTCCTTCGCCGCATCCCGGGAGGCTTCCTGCGGTTTCGCGGCGTCGGCGCCGTTGGTGGGGTCCAGTTCAACCCATTGACGGTCTTCACTCATGGTCGCTCCCCTCCGTTCGATGGTCGGTTGCGTTGAACAACAGCTTCAGGCCGGTGTTGTCGCCGCGCGGTGCCTGTGGTGGTCGTGCGGCGCCGCGCTCTCGCGGGGCAGGTCGGTGCCCGCGACCCGCTCCGCCGTCCAGGCGCCCCGCGCGGGCGAGCGGTCGGTGTCCCAGTCCGAAAGCCGCGCCGTCAGATAGCCGGTGACCCCGCCCCACACGACGTGCGCGGCCAGCATCATGCCGACCCGCTCGGCGGGATGCTCGGTGGCCGGGCGCAGGATGCCGACCGCCGGGATCCAGCCCAGATAGCTGGCGGTCCAGACGCCCAGCCCATAGCCGATGCCCGCCGCCACCGGCGAACCGCCGACCGTCCGCAGCACCGGCGCGCAGCCGGCCCCGACCGCCGCGCCGTAGGCGTAGTGGCCGGCCAGCGCGAGCGCCTCGTGCTGCCGTTCGGTCATGGCGTCGGCCACCCCGGCGGCGGAGGCGACGCGTTCGGTGATCAGGCGCGGCGGCACGGGGTAGCGGTCGCGTTCCGGCAGGCGGCGGTGCATGCGGTTCATCGCCCAGGTCATCGGCGCCGTCGCCACCAGCCCGGCGAGCGCGCCGGCGAGATAGGGATTCATGAAACGGGGCTTCCTTCCTTTTTTCGGTTGGCCTTTTCCGGTTGGCCGTTTCCCGGTCGGCTCTTTGTCTTTGGGGTAAGGGGATAACGCTCGTCCGTGCAATTCGGCACGACACCCCGCGACCATCCCACCGGAGGGCTGTTGGTTTGGGCCTGGGACGATTTTGAAAAAGGACTGGCTTGATGAATCGATGGATGATCGGCGCCGCGACGGCGCTTGCCTTGCTGGCCGGCCCGGCGCTCGCGGCGGGATCGAGCACGAACAAGGCGCAGAGCGGCACCTCCAGCGGCAGCACCTCCAACATGAATTGCCCGGCCGGCAGCACCGATCCGGCCTGCCGCCCCGGCACCAGCGGATCGTCGGGCGCGGACGGCTCGGCCCGGTCCTCGACCTCCGGCTCGTCCGGGATGAGCGGCAGCAGCAGTGGCAGCAGCGGCAGCAGCGG
>JAEZID010000164.1 GCA_023416195.1 Pseudomonadota bacterium
CGTCGAGGCGGCGACCGAGAACGAGGCGCTGAAGCGCGAGATCCTGAAGAAGCTGGTCCCGAACCTGAAGCCCGAGGCCCTGATCGCGACGAACACCTCGTCGATCTCGATCACCCGTCTGGCCGCGTCGACCGACCGCCCGTCGAAGTTCATGGGCATGCACTTCATGAACCCGGTGCCGGTGATGCAGCTGGTCGAGCTGATCCGCGGCATCGCGACGGACGAGGAGACCTTCACGGCCATCGCCGACCTGACGGCCAAGATCGGCAAGACCGCGGCCATCGCCGAGGACTTCCCGGCCTTCATCGTCAACCGCATCCTGCTGCCGATGATCAACGAGGCCGTCTACACCCTCTATGAGGGCGTCGGCAACGTGCAGAGCATCGACACCGCGCTGAAGCTGGGCGCCAACCACCCGATGGGCCCGCTGGAGCTGGCCGACTTCATCGGTCTGGACACCTGCCTTGCCGTCATGCAGGTCCTCTACGAGGGTCTGGCCGACAGCAAGTACCGCCCCTGCCCGCTGCTGGTGAAGTATGTCGAGGCCGGCTGGGTCGGCCGCAAGGTCGGTCGCGGTTTCTACGACTACTCGAAGAACCCGCCGGTCCCGACCCGCTGACGGTCGGTCCAAACGGACTGCGATGCACGAACCCGCTCCGGGCAACCGGGGCGGGTTTTCGTCGTTTCGGGAACCGCCGTGCTTGCGCTCTGTTCGCCCCTTCAGACTTCGGTGGTGCGGGGAAGGACGGACGATGCGGCGCACTCTCCTGGCGGCGGTCCTGCTGGTGTGGATCGGGGACGCGGCGCTGGCGCAGCCCATGGGGCTGACCCGGCAGGAGCGCAACTTCATCGCCGAAGCCCTGGCCGACAGCCTCGCCGAGCGGGCGCTCGGCAAACTCGCCCAGGACCGGGCGGAGGACGAGGCCGTCCACCGCTTCGCCCGGCGCATGGTGGACGAGCATGAGACGGTCGCCGATCGGCTGGTCGGCATGGCCCAGCGCCACGACATCCCCATCCCGCGCGAACCGAACCTGACCGCCAAGGCCCACATGGCGAGCCTGCGCGACACGCCCGACGGGGCCTTCGACCGCCGCTACATGGCCGCCGAGGAGGAAACCCACGCCCGCGCCATCAAGCTGTACGAGGCCCAGGCGGAGCGCGATGGCGAAACCGCCGAGTTCGCCCGCGCCACCCTGCCCATGCTGCACGCCCATTTCGAGGAAGCGCGGACGATTTTGGCCGATCTGGCGCGGCGGCAGGCCCAGGAAGCGCCGAATTCGGGGGCGTCGCAGTGAGCGTCAGCCGCCCGTCCTGACCACGCCACTTCGGCCGTCGCGCGCCGGGCCGCCGCCACGGCCCCCATACTGGCCCATGTGCTTGCGCAGGAAGGCGACAATCTCCGGCGAATCCCATTCCACCGGCCCCTCGATGCGGCCGAGTTCGCGGCCTTCCGGGTCCACCAGCAGCGTGGTCGGCAGGCCGCGCAAGCTGAGCGCCTGCATGCTGGCGCTCGCCGGGTCGAGGTAGAGGCCGAGGCTCGTCACGCCGATCTTCTGGTAGAAGGGCGCCACCTGATCCCGCCCGCCCCGGTCCACCGACAGCGCCACCACCTGGAATCCCGGCCCGCCGAGCTGCGCCTGGAGACGGTCGAGCGCCGGCATCTCCTTCACGCAAGGCGCGCACCATGTGGCCCACAGGTTCAGCAGGACCAGCTTGTCCTTGAACTCCGACAGGTCCACCCGGCGGCCCTCGCCGTCCAGAAAGGACAGGTCCGGCATCGGCTTGGGCGCCTCGGTGGAGCGGTACTTGTCGAGATCCACGGCCACGGGCGGCCTACCCGATGGGAGGTCCGGCTGGTTCAAAACCACAACAGGCGGGGCGGCCGGCCTGGCGACGGCGACCCACAAAGCGGCGCCGCCGAGCGCCAGACTCACACAAAGGATTGCGGTGGCCGCCAAAGTCCGCATACTCACGCTTCCCGCCCCCCTACCCGAATTTTGCCCGTCATGAGCGCCGAAAACTCGAAGTCGACTGCACCCGCCGCCAGCCAGATGTGGGGCGGCCGTTTCGCCCGCGGCCCCGCCGCCATCATGGAGAAGATCAACGCCTCCATCGGCTTCGACAAGCGTCTCGCCGACCAGGACATCGCCGGGTCGAAGGCGCACGCCGCCATGCTGGCGAAACAGGGCATCATAACCCAGGCCGACGCGGACGCCATCCGTGACGGCCTCGATCGCGTCAAGCAAGAGATCGACGCCGGAAGCTTCACCTTCAAGGTCGAGCTTGAGGACATCCACATGAATGTGGAGGCGCGGCTGGCCGAACTGATCGGCGAACCGGCCAAGCGCCTGCACACCGGCCGTTCGCGCAACGATCAGGTGGCGACCGACTTCAAGCTGTGGGTGCGCGACGCCATCGACCGCGCCGAGCAGGGGCTGAAGGCGCTCCAGGCGGCGCTGATCGACCTCGCGGAGAAGCACACCGACACGGTGATGCCGGGCTTCACCCACCTCCAGGCGGCGCAGCCGGTCAGCTTCGGCCACCATCTGCTGGCCTATGTGGAGATGTTCGGGCGCGACCGCGGCCGCCTGCGCGACGCCCGCGCGCGGCTGAACGAATGCCCGCTGGGTTCCGCCGCGCTGGCCGGTACGCCCTACCCCATCGACCGCTTCATGACGGCGGAGGCTCTCGGCTTCGACCGGCCCACCGCGAACTCGCTGGACGCCGTGTCCGACCGCGACTTCGCGCTGGAGTATCTGGCCGCCGCCTCGATCT
>JAEZID010000166.1 GCA_023416195.1 Pseudomonadota bacterium
CTGTCGCTGGGCGGCATCGTCTATTCGCGCTCCGTGCGCGTGGGCGGCGACAAGATGGACGAGGCCATCATCGGCTACATCCGCCGCACCCACAACCTGCTGGTCGGCGAAGGCTCGGCCGAGCGGATCAAGAAGGAAATCGGGTCGGCCTGCCCACCGGAAGACGGCGAGGGCCGCATTCTGGAGATCAAGGGCCGCGACCTGATGAACGGCGTGCCCAAGGAGCTGATCATCTCCGAGCGGCAGATCGCCGAGTCCCTGGCGGAGCCGGTGTCGGCCATCGTCGAGGCGGTGAAGGTGGCGCTGGAGCACACCGCTCCGGAACTGGCTGCCGACATCGTGGACAAGGGCATCGTCCTCACCGGCGGCGGCGCGCTGCTCGGCAATCTGGACTTCGTGCTGCGGCACGCCACCGGCCTGCCGGTATCCATCGCCGACGACCCGCTCTCCTGCGTCGCGCTCGGCACCGGCCGCGCACTGGAGGAGATGAAGACGCTGCGAAGTGTCTTGGTCAGCGCTTACTGATTGGTGTATTCCTTGGTTTAGTACCTCCGGCGCCTGAATCCCGCGGGATGAGGCGCGCCGGAGGCGGGCCGCGTACTTCGACCGGCACTAGGACGGGATGATCCTGTGAAGCCTCGCACCTCCGGATCCGTCGTACGCCTTGCCGCCCCGCTCCGGGCGCTCGCCCAGCGTTTCTCCTTTCTTCTTCTGGTCCTCGCCTCCATCGCCCTGATGATGGTGGGCAAGATCGACGCGTTGTCCGTGGACAACGCACGCGCCCGCGTCACCGACGCCTTCGCGCCCATCCTCGAAGCCATCTCCCGCCCCGCCGCCACCGCCGCGCACGTCGTGGAATCGGTGGTGGAGGTGCAGAACGCCTTCGAGGAGAACCAGCGGCTGAAGGCGGAGAACGCGCGCCTGCTCCAGTGGAAGCAGGCGGCGCTGCGGCTGGAGGCGGAGAACAACAGCCTCCGCTCCCTGCTGCGCGCGGTTCCGGAACCGTCTTCCTCCTTCATCACCGCCCGCGTCATCGCGGCGCCCGGCTCCTCTTTCCTGCGCGCGCTGGTGGTCACCGCCGGCCGCCGCGACGGGGTGCGCAAGGGGCAGGCGGCCATCACCGGCGCCGGCCTCGTCGGCCGCGTCGTGGAGGTGGGGGAATGGTCGTCGCGCATCCTGCTGCTGACCGACATCAACGCGCGGATCCCCGTGGTGCTGGAAAGCTCGCGCCAGCGCGCGGTGATGGCCGGCGACAACTCCGACCAGACGCGTCTTCTCTATCTGCCGCCCGAAGCCCCGATCCAGGTGGGCGAGCGGGTGGTGACCTCCGGCCATGGCGGGCTGTTCCCGCCGGGGCTGCCCGTGGGCGTCGTCGCCTCGGCGAGCGAGCGCGGCGTGCGGGTGCAGCCGAACGCGGACCTGTCGCGGGTGGAGCATTTGCGGCTCGTCGATTTCGCCTGGCCCGGAAGCGAAGCGGACGCGTCCAACGATTGGAAATGACCCTCACCCTCTGGCAACGGCTGGACAAGACGGGCCGCAACCTCGCCCCGTTCGCCGTGACCGTGATGCTGGTGCTGCTCGGCCTCGTGCCGGTGCCGCTCCCGTCCTACGCCCCGGTGGCGCCGTTCCTGACGGCGATCTCCGTCTACTACTGGGCGATCCACCGGCCGGATCTGATGCGCCCCGGCACGGCCTTCCTGATCGGCCTGTTGCAGGACCTGCTGACCGGCGGGCCTTTGGGCGTCAACGCGCTGGTGCTGGTGGTCGTGCATTGGGCGGTGCTGAGCCAGCGCCGGGTGCTGATGTCCAGCACCTTCGCGCTGATGTGGTTTGGGTTTGCCCTGGTGATGCTGGGCGTCGCCTGCATCCAGTGGCTGGCCTTTTCGGCGCTGAACGCGACCGTGCTGCCGTTCAACCCGGTGTTGTTCCAGGCGCTGCTGACGATGGCGATGTTCCCGGCCGTGGCGTGGTTCCTGATCCGCGTGCACCGCGCCTTCCTGCAAGGGTGAGCACCCCCGTGAGTTCCCCCCGATGAGTTCCCCCCGATGAGTTCCATGGACCGCGACACCGACCGCTACCGTCTTCTGACGCGCCGCGCTCTGGTCCTGGGTGGGCTGAAGCTCGGCGCGCTCTCGGGGCTGGTCGGCCGGCTCTACTACCTCCAGGTCGTCGAGTCGCAGAAATACACGATGCTGGCGGAGGAAAACCGCATCAGCCTGCGTCTGGTCGCCCCGTCGCGCGGCCCCATCGTGGACCGGTTCGGCACGCCGCTGGCCACCAACCAGCAGAACTACCGCGTCGTCGTGGTGTCGGAGCGCACGCGCAACGTCCAGGAGACGCTGGACAAGATTTCCAAGATCGTCCCGCTGACCGACACCGACCGCCGCCGCGTGATGCGCGAACTGCACCGCAAGCGCCGTTTCGTGCCCGTCACCGTGCGCGAGAACCTGTCCTGGGAGCAGGTCGCCACCATCGAGATGAACACGCCCGACCTGCCGGGCGTCGCCATCGAGGTCGGCGAGATCCGCCACTACCCGCACGCCGAGGCGACCGCGCACATCCTCGGCTACGTCGGCGCCGTGTCGGAGGCGGAGCTGAACGGCGACCCCGTGCTGTCGCTGCCGGGCTTCCGCATCGGCAAGGCCGGCGTGGAGAAGTATCACGAGAAGGCCTTGCGCGGCACCGCCGGCACCAGCCAGTTGGAAGTGAACGCGGTCGGCCGCGTCATCCGCGAACTGTCCCGTGACGAGGGCCAGCCGGGCCGCGAGGTTCAGCTGACCATCGACATCGGCCTGCAACGCTTCGTCCAGCAGCGGCTGGCCCAGGAGGTCAGCGCGTCGGCCGTGGTGATGGACGTGCACACGGGCGGCATCTACG
>JAEZID010000174.1 GCA_023416195.1 Pseudomonadota bacterium
GGCTCCGGCCTCGCCGCTCATGGCGCGGCCCGGCTGGTGGAGATGGCCGAATTGCCAGCGCGCATGGCGGCGCTGGTTGCCGCGCTCGCCCCGGCCGACCCGGTTGGCGGTTTCCCGGCCAGCGCGCCGGGGCTGGGGAGCGGTGCCGTGGACACGGCGCGCGGGCGGCTGGCCCACTGGGTGCGGCTGAAGGCGGGCCGCATTGCCGATTACCGCATCGTGGCGCCCACCGAATGGAACTTCGCGGCCGACGGGCCGCTCGCGCGCGGGCTGACCGGGGCGGCGGCGGACGGGCTGCGGGAACGCGCCGGACTGCTGGTGACGGCGCTCGACCCGTGCGTCGCCTGCACCATCGCCATCGAACAGGAGGATCCCGCCCATGCATGAGTTGGCGCTGAGCCAGGGGATCATCGACGTGATCCGCGAACAGGCGGCGGTCCAGGGTTTCACGCGGGTGAAAACCGTCCGTCTGGTCATCGGAACCCTTTCCCACGTCGAACCCGAGGCGATAGAGTTCGGCTTCGACGCGGTCAGCCGGGGCACCATCGCGGAGGGAGCGACGCTCGTCATCGAGCGCCCGCCCGGCGCGGCCTTCTGCCTGTCCTGTGAAAAGCCGGTCCCGCTCGCCGAGCGGTTCGATCCCTGCCCGGACTGCGGCGGCCATGAGTTGGTGGTGACCGGCGGGGAAGAGTTGCGGGTCAAGGAACTGGAGGTCGAGTGATGTGCACGGTCTGCGGCTGCGCCGAGGGCGAAACGAAAATCGAGGGGGGGCATGAGCACGAGCATGTCGGCCCCGACGGCAAGGTCTACCGCCACACCCACGGGCATCACCATCACCACCATCATCATGACGGCCACCATGAGCACGGGCACGGGCATGAGCATGAGCATGAGCATGGGCATGATCACGGGCACCACCACCATCATGCCCACGATGATCACGATGACCACCACCACGGCACCGTCGATCTGAGCCGGGGGCCGGCGGGCACCGAGGTTCCGGGGATGAGCCAGACGCGGCTGGTCGCCATCGAACAGGACATTCTCGCCAAGAACGACAGCTTCGCGGCGGTGAACCGGCAGCTGTTCGCGGCCAAGGGCGTGTTCGTTCTGAACCTGATGTCCAGCCCCGGTTCGGGAAAGACCACCCTGCTCGCCCGCACGCTGACCGACCTGAAGGGGCGCTTCTCCGTCGCGGTGATCGAGGGCGACCAGCAGACCTCCTTCGACGCCGACCGCATCCGCGCCACCGGCACGCCGGCCATCCAGGTCAACACCGGCAAGGGCTGCCACCTGGACGCCCAGATGGTCACGCAGGCGGTCGGCCGCCTGCCCGTCGCCGACGAGAGCGTGCTGTTCATCGAGAATGTCGGCAACCTCGTCTGCCCGGCCGGCTTCGACCTGGGCGAGGCGCACAAGGTCGTGGTGCTGTCGGTCACCGAGGGCGAGGACAAGCCGCTGAAATACCCCGCCATGTTCGCCTCGGCCGACCTGCTGGTCGTCAACAAGGTGGACCTGCTGCCGCATCTGACCTTCGACGTAGCGCGCATGATCGACTACGCCCGCCGCCTGAAGCCCTCGCTGGAGGTGATCGAGCTGTCGGCCACCGGCGGCCAGGGGCTGGACCGCTGGTACGCCTGGATCGAGGCGGGTCTGGCGAAGGTCAGGGAGGCGCGGAGGGGATGAGCGCCGGCGACCTCCTCCTGATGGCCGGCGCCTGCCTGTATTTCATGGCGAGCCCCGGCCCCGGCGTCTTCGCCGTGGTCGCCCGTTCGCTCGCCATGGGATGCCGGCGCAACCTGGGCTTCATCGGCGGGATGGTCGTGGGCGACCTCGTGCTGCTGGCGCTGGCCATCGGCGGGCTGGCCGCCGTGGCGCAGGCGTTCGAGGGGCTGTTCACCGCGCTGCGCTTCGCCGCCGCCGGCTATCTGATCTGGCTGGGCATCCGCACTTGGCGGGCGCCGGTGACCGTCGCCGAGATGCCGCCGCCGGTCGAGGGCGCACAGTTGCGCGGCTTCGCCAGCGGTCTGGCGATGACCCTGTCGAACCCGAAGACGATCCTGTTCTACATGGCCTTCCTGCCCGCCTTCGTGGACCTGACCAGGGTCACCGCCACGGACGCCGCCCTGATGGCCGGAATCATCGTGGTCGTGCTGAGTTGCGTGCTGCTGGCCTACTCGCTGGCCGCCGCACGCGCCCGGCACCTGTTTCGCAGCGCGAAGGCGTTGAAGGCCCTGAACCAGGGCGCCGGCACCCTGATGATCGGCGCGGGCGTGGCGGTCGCCGCACGGTGAGGCGCCTTCGCGTCCGGGTCCGTGGGCAGGTGCAGGGGGTCGGTTTCCGGCCTTTCGTCCACGGGCTGGCGCACCACCTGGGCCTGACCGGTTGGGTGCTGAACGACGGCGGGGGCGTGCTGGCGGAGGTCCAGGGCGACGACCTGCCCCTCTTTCTGAAGGCGCTGGAGGCGGAGGCGCCGCCGCTCGCCCGCATCGACGCGGTGGAGGCGACGGACGTTCCGCCCGTCCTGGACGAGACCGGCTTTGCGATCCGCGCTTCCGAGAGGGGCATGGTCAGGACCGGCATCGGGCCGGACGCCGCCGTGTGCCCGGACTGCCTCGCCGAACTGTTCGACCCGCGCGACCGCCGCCACCGCTATCCGTTCCTGAACTGCACCCATTGCGGCCCGCGCTTCACCATCACGCGGCGGCTGCCCTACGACCGCCCGCAGACCTCCATGGCCGGCTTTGCGATGTGCCCGGACTGCGCCGCCGAGTATGGCGATCCGGCGAACCGGCGTTTTCACGCCCAGCCGACCGCCTGCCCGGCCTGCGGGCCGCGCCTGTCCCACCCCATCGAAGAGGTTCTGGCGGCGCTGAAGGCCGGGAAAATTGTCGCCATCAAGGGATTGGGCGGCTTTCACCTCGCCTGCAACGCCTTCAATGCGGAGGCGGTGAGCCGGCTGCGGACGCGGAAGCAGCGCAACGGGAAACCCTTCGCGCTGATGGTGGCGAACGCGGCCTCGGCCGAGCGGTTCGCGGAGGTGAGCGCGGCGGAACGTGCGCTGCTGGAAGGGGCTGCCCGGCCGATCGTGCTGCTGCGTCGGCGTTTTGCCCCCTCCCTGACCCTCCCCCGCTTCGCGGGAGAGGGAATTGAGCCCGCTCCCGCTGAAAGCGGGGGAGGGAGGGACCCACGCGCCAGCGTGGGGGGGAGGGGGCAAGCAGCGGCCCTCCCCCACGACATCGCCCCGGATCTCGCGTGGCTTGGGGTCATGCTGCCCTACACGCCGATCCATTATCTGCTGTTCCACGAGGCCGCAGGGCGCCCGGAAGGGACGGCGTGGCTGGCAGAGCCGCAGGATCTCGCCCTGGTCATGACCTCGGCCAACCCCGGCGGGGAGCCGCTCGCCATCGGCAACGCGGAGGCTCGGAACCGCCTTGCCGGCATCGCCGACCTGATCGTGGACCATGACCGCGACATCCTCGTGCGCGCGGACGACAGCGTCATGCGCGTGACGGCGGGCGCCCCGGCCTTTCTGCGGCGCGGGCGTGGGCATGTGCCGGTGCCGATCCGGCTGCCGCGCGCGGCGCCGCCGGTCCTGGCGGTCGGCGGGCATCTCAAGACGACGGTGTGCCTGACGCGCGGCGACGAGGCCTTCCTCAGCCAGCACATCGGCGACCTGGACAACGCCGCGACGCTGGAGTTCCTGGAGGAGACCGTCGCCCATCTGCGCCACATCCTGGCGGTGGAGCCGGTCGCCGTCGCCCACGACCTTCACCCGGATTTCCAGAGCAGCCGCTTCGCCGAGTCCCTGGGCATCCCCACCATCCCCGTGCAGCACCACCACGCCCACGTCGCCGCCGTGCTGGCGGAGCATGGCGTGGAGGGGCCGGCGCTCGGGCTGGCGCTCGACGGGTTCGGGCTGGGGACGGACGGCGGGTCCTGGGGTGGAGAAATGCTGCTGGTGGAGGGCGCCCGCTTCACCCG
>JAEZID010000210.1 GCA_023416195.1 Pseudomonadota bacterium
GGAGAACAAGGGGGGCTGAGAAGTCCTTCTCCCGGGGCGGGAGAGGGTCCGTGCTGCGCACGGTACCCCCTCACCCTGACCCTCTCCCCGGAGGGGAGAGGGGATTGGGCGTGGTGGTGTGCTAGGCTTATTTTCCTTAAAGCTGGCCGGAACCCACCATCACGCACGCCGCACCACCCCACCTATTTACCAGGGCAGGCGTGCTGTTAACGTTACCGGGTTCAGGGGCCGCCGCCCCTGGCCGGGGTGCGCGAGGGGATGGCGTCCCCTCGCACACACAATCACCCGCCCGTGTTCTCCCGCTGGCGCCGCTCGATGGCGTCCCACAGCAGGGCTTCCAGCTGCACCCCGTTCAGGCGGTTGATCTCCTGGATGCCGGTCGGGGAGGTCACGTTGATTTCCGTCAGGTAGTCGCCGATCACGTCGATGCCGACGAAGACGAGGCCCTTCTTGCGCAGGGTCGGGCCGATGGCGGCGCAGATTTCGCGCTCGCGGTGGGTCAGGTCGGTCTTCCGGGCGCTGCCGCCGGCGTGGAAGTTGGCACGGGCCTCGCCGTCCAGGGGCATGCGGCTGACCGCACCCACCGGCTCGCCGTCGACCAGGATGATGCGCTTGTCGCCCTGGCGGATTTCGGCCAAGTACTTCTGCACGATGACCGGCTCGCGGTAGAGCTGGGTGAAGAGTTCCAGAAGCGAACCCAGGTTCTCGTCGTCCGGCTTCAGGTGGAAGACGCCGGCGCCGCCGTTGCCGAACAGCGGCTTGACGATGATGTCCTTGTGCTGCGCGCGGAAGTCCAGGATGGCCTGTTTGTCGCTGGTGATCAGCGTCGGCGGCATCAGGTCGGGGAAGTGGGTGACGAACAGCTTCTCCGGCGCGTTGCGCACCTCGGCCGGGTCGTTCAGAACCAGAACCTTGGGCTGGATGTGCTCCAGAAGGTGCGTGGCGGTGATGTAGGCCATGTCGAAGGGCGGGTCCTGGCGCATCAGCACCACGTCCATGGTGGAGAGTTCCACCGATTGCGGCTCACCCAGCGTGTAGTGGGCGCCCTTCTGGCGGACGACCGTCATCTCGCGCACGCGGGCGGTCAGTTTGTTGCCGGTCAGGCTGAGGTCGCGCGGGTGGTAGTGGTACAGCCGGTGGCCGCGTTTCTGGGCCTCCAGCGCCATCATGAAGCTCGAATCCGTGTCGATGTTGATGGACTCGATGGGATCCATCTGGAAGGCGACGGCAAGGCTCATGACGATGGTCTCCGGGGCTCAGTTCAGTCGGTTCTTCAATTGCTGGATCAGCGAGGCGGTCTGGTGCCGGTGGCGGTCGCTGTCGGTGAGTTCCATGAAGGTCTCCAGCGCCGCGATGGCGTCGCGCAGGTTGCCGGCGTGCGCCTCCAGCAGACCGGTCTCGCGCCACAGCGACGGCTCCAGCGGCGCGAACAGGCGCATGGCCTCCAGCACCTCCAGCGCCTTGGGCACGTCATGGCCGGAAAGGTGGCGCAGCTTGATGTTGTTCTGCAACCGCAGCAGAACGTCGCGGTTGGTCACCGGCTGGTAATGGCCGGGCTCCAGCTCGGCGGCGCTGCCGGCGGTGGCCTTCAGCAGGTCGCGCAGGTCCACGGCGGTGCGCACCTGCCCCTCGTTGAAGGGGTCGAGGATGGCGCGCGTGCCCTCCACGTCCATGCGGACCAGGAAATGGCCGGGGAAGTTCAGCCCCATGATCGGCCAGTTCTGCGACCGCGCGGCGTGCATGAACAGGATGCCCAGCGCCACCGGCAGGCCGCGCCGCCGGTCGATCACCCGCAGCATGTTGGCGTTCTGCAGGTCGTCGTAGGTGTCGTGGTCGCCGGAATAGCCGTGCCGCTCGATGATGACCTCGTGCAGCAGGGCGATGCGCGTCTCCAGGCCGTCGGCGGCGGGATTCACGCGCTGGGCCAGATCGTCCACGATGGCGGCGAGGTGGCGGCGGTAGCCGTCGAGCGGCGTCCCCGGCAGCTCCAGCACGCCGAGCGCCAGGGCGGCTTCGGCCAGATCGATCTCGTCGTCCGGCTGTTCCCCCACGCGGCGCAAGATCTCGCGGGCTTCGGCGCGGCTGGTCAAGGCGATGTCCTTTTGGTTTCCGATCCTTGGATCTAGGCGCGCCAAGCGTCCTGCAAATGGCGCGGCCAGGACCAAGGGGTAACGAGCATGACGTCGAAGCGCAAGACATAGCCCGCGTACTGCGGTTTGGCCGCAAGATAGACGTGCGCGGCGCGGGCGAGACGGCCGCGCTGGCGGGCGTTCACCGCCTCGTTCGCGGCGTCCCAGTCGCTGCGCGCCTTGACCTCCACGATGGCGAGCGTCCGGCCGCGCCTGGCGACGATGTCGATTTCCCCCATCGGCGTGCGCAGGCGGCTTTCCAGGATGCGGTATCCCTTCAGGCGCAGGGCCAGCCGGCACAGCCCCTCGGCGAAGCGCCCGAACCCCTCGGCCCGGCGGCGGATCGCGTCCGGGGCGGTCACGGTTTCTCCTCCCGCGCCAGTTCGAGGGCGCGGGCGTACACCTCGCGCTTGGGCTGGCCGGTGCGGGCGGCCACGTCGGCCGCCGCGTCGCGCACCGACAGGCGGGTCAGCGCATCGCGCAGCAGGGCGTCCACGTCGGCCTCGGTCGGGGTGGCCTCCTCGCCAGGCGGGCCGATGACCAGCACCACCTCGCCCTTCGGCGGTCCGGCCTCGGCGTAATGGGCGGCGAGGTCGGGCAGGGTGCCGCGCCGCACCTCCTCGTACAGCTTGGTCAGTTCGCGCGCCACGGCGGCCTCGCGCGGCCCCAGGATGTCGGCGAGGTCGGCCAGCGACTCCGGCAGGCGGTTCGGCGACTCGAAGAAGACCAGCGTCGCGGGGACGCCTTTCAACTCGCCGATGGCGGTGCGCCGCGCGCTGCTCTTGTTGGGCAGGAAGCCGGCGAACAGGAAGCGGTCGGTCGGCAGCCCGGACAGCACCAGCGCCGCCAGCGGGGCCGAAGCGCCGGGCAGGGTGGTGACCTTCACGCCCTCCGCCACGCATTCGCGCACCAGCTTGTAGCCGGGGTCGGAGACCAGCGGCGTGCCGGCGTCGGTGACCAGGGCGATGGCCTCCCCCGCCTTCATGCGGCCGATCAGGACCGGGCGCATCCTGGCGGCGTTGTGTTCATGGTAGGAGACGAACGGCGTGTGGATGCCGTGGATGCCCATCAGCTTGGAGGTCACCCGCGTGTCCTCGCAGGCGATGGCGTCGGCGCGTTTCAGCACGTCGAGCGCCCGCAGCGTGATGTCGGCCGCGTTCCCGATGGGGGTGGCGACGACATAAAGCCCGGCGCCGAGTTTACTTGCGGCCTTCGGGTCGCTACCTTCAGCGCCACCACAGGCGTTGGGTCCTGTGGTCGTACCGGATGTGGAGATCGTCGGTGGCACGCTTGGCAAAACCTTTCTCGCGCGCTCGGGGACGGCACAACGCCGCCGCCCTGTTGATCGTTGGATTGCTCACGGCCTGCGCGTCGAATGTAGCGGCCCCACCGCCCGTTGCTCAAGCACCCTCTCCGGTCGCGCCCGCCGCGCCGCGGGTCATGAAGGCCGCGCTGCTGCTGCCGCTGTCCGGGCCGAGCGCCCAGATCGGCCAGCCGATGCTGGAAGCGGCGCAGATGGCCCTGTTCGATCTGGCCGGCGACCGGTTCGAGCTGCTGCCGCGCGACACCAAGGGATCCCCCGCCGGGGCGGCCGAGGCGGCGCGCCAGGCCATCGCCGAGGGCGCCACCCTGATCCTGGGGCCGCTGTTCGGGCCGGAGGTCGCGGCGGTGAAGCCCGTCGCCGCCGGGGCCGGCGTGGACGTGCTGGCCTTCACCAACGACTGGACCCAGGCCGGCAACGGCACCTACGTCATGGGCTTCGTGCCCGGCGATCAGGTCAACCGCGTGGTCGGCTTCGCCCGCTCGCGCGGCGTCACGCGCTATGTGGCGCTGGCCCCACGCAACGCCTATGGCGACGCGGTGGTCAACGCGCTTCAGAACACCACGCGGCAGCTCGGCGGGCAGGTGGCGCAGGTCGAACGCTACGACCCGGCGGTGCCCGACCTGACCCAGCCGGCGCGGCAGGTGGCGACCGCCGGTTTCCAGCCGCAGGCGGTCATGCTGGCCGAAGGCGGCCCGCGCGCCCAGGGGCTGGCCGCCGCGCTGGCCGGCAACGGCGTCAACCCGCAGCAGGTCCGCCTGCTCGGCACCGGCCTGTGGGACGAACCCGGCCTGGGGCAGGAACCGGCGCTGGTCGGCGCGTGGTTCGCCGCTCCGGCGCCGCAGTCGCGCGCCGACTTCGAAGCGCGTTACGAGCGGACCTACGGACGCAAGCCGCCGCGCATCGCCACCCTGTCCTACGACGCCACGGCGATCGCGGCGGTGCTGGCCCAGCGGGGCGGCCCGGCGGGCTTCGACCGTATGGCGCTGAACAACCCCAGCGGCTTCGAAGGCATCGACGGCCTGTTCCGCCTGCGCCCCGACGGCCTTGTGGAACGCGGCCTCGCCGTGCTGGAGGTCACGCCGACCGGTTCCCGCGTCCTCGACCCGGCGCCGGTCACCTTCGAGGTGTTGGGGCAGTAAAGGCGGAAGGCTTCGTGGGTTGGGTTTCGGCTGCGCCTCAACCCAACCTACGAACTTCCAAGATGGCTTTGTTACGCGTTCTGCCGCGCCAGCCGCCGCGCGTTGGCGCGGACGGTGCGGTAGGCGGGGGCGATGCCGGCGCTGGCCAGGGCCGCCGCCGACTCGACCAGATACAGGCTGGCGTGGATGCTCGCCTCCATCGCTTCGGTGAAGCTGCGGCGCTGCAACTCGACCAGATCGGCTGGAGACTGGGCCTTCCCCAGGCCGCCGAACACCAGCATCGTGGATTGCAGCTGCCCCTGCACCAGGGCCATCCAGGCGTGCTGGAACTCCTGCACGCCCTTGGCGACGGCGTGGGTCGCCTCCACCATCGCCTCGACCTTTTCGGAGCCCATGCGGACGAACTCCGGGTTCATGAAGTCGATGGGGTTGTTCATGGCCGCCGTCATCATGGCCGTGCGGTAGCCGATGGTCTGGGCCGCCGCGACGCCCATCTCGCCATGCTTCACGCCGGTGCGGGTCAGCTCGTTCGCCACGGCGAGCAGCCGATCCGTCGGTTCGCCGTTGCCGGCTTTGCGTCCTGCCATGAGCCTTCACCTCTTTCCAAACGGGACCCGAAGCCAACGCTGCACCGCAGCAATTGGTTCCGGGCCGAACCCTTTACAACGAGGCGAGCGCGCGGTCGAGGTCTTCGATGATGTCCTGGGCGTCCTCCAGACCAACGGACAGGCGCAGCAGATTGGGCTTGATGTTCGCCGCGGCCTTCTCTTCGGGCGTCAGCTTGGCGTGGGTGGTGGTGTCCGGGTGGGTGATCAGGCTCTTGGAATCACCCAGATTGTTGGAGATCATGACCATGCCCAGCCCGTTCAGGGCGCGGAACGCCTCCTCCTTGCCGCCCTTCAGGAAGATGGACAGCATGGTGCCGCCGCCGGTCATCTGCCGGCGCACCAGATCGTGCTGCGGGTGGCTGGGCAGGGCGGGGTAGAGCACGCGCTCGACCTTGACGTGGCTTTCCAGGAACTCCGCGACCCGAAGGGCGGACGCGCTCTGCGCGGCGACGCGCAGCTCCAGCGTCTCCAGCCCCTTCAGCAGAAGCCACGCGTTGAAGGGAGCGATGGTCGGGCCGGTGTGGCGTAGGTAGGGGTGGATGACCTCCGACCCGTATTTCTTGTCGTTGGTCAGGATGATGCCGCCCAGACACCGCCCCTGGCCGTCGATGTGCTTGGTCGCCGAATAGACCACCACGTCGGCGCCGAATTCGAACGGGCGTTGCAGGACCGGCGTGGCGAAGGCGTTGTCCACCACCACCTTGGCCCCGGCCTTGTGGGCCAGATCGCTGACCGCGCGCAGGTCCACGACCTCCAGGCCCGGATTGCTCGGGGTTTCCAGGAACACGGCGGCGGTCGGCCTGGACAGGGCGGCTTCCCACTGGTTCAGGTCGGTGCCGTCCACGAACACCGCTTCGACGCCGAAGCGGGCCGACAGCTCCTTGATGACCCAGTAGCAGGAGATGAAGAGCGAGCGCGGGGCGACGATGCGGTCGCCGTGCCGCAGGTTGCACCACAGGGCGGCGTGCACCGCGGCCATGCCGCTGGTGGTCGCGTAGGCCCATTCGGCGCCCTCATACTCGGCCAGCCGGTCCTCGAACATGGCGGCGGTCGGGTTGCGGAAGCGCGAATAGACGTGGCGGGCACCGTCGTTGGCGAAGGCGTGCTCCGCCTCCTCGGCCGAGCCGTAGACGTAGCCGGAGGTCTGGTACAGCGCCTCGCAGGTCTCGTCGAACTGCGAACGGCGGATGCCGCCGTGGACCAGCTTGGAACGGGGCCGCAGCCCCGAAACGTTCGGATTGCGATGATCGGTGCGCGCCATGGCCGCTTCTTTCCTTCTGTCCGCCGGCGGGGCTGACCGGCCAAACAAAAAAAGCCCCGACCGTTCGGGTCGAGGCGCGGACGCGGCTCGGACCTTTTTAGCGGGTTGTTTTACGTGGCCCGCAAGCCGGTCGACCAAATCACCACGTACCGGCGCTTGTAGGACCGCCGCGTGCCGCCCGTCAAGCATCAAGCATGGGGGCCCTGCGTCAAGATCGCGCAGCCCAGGGATGCTTGGTCCACTTGCCCAAAGGCCGGGCGCTTCGGATCATGGCCCAGCAACGACGGGGCGGGGAGAAAGTCATGCAGTACCGCAAGGAATCCGAGCGGCACTTCGCCCGTCTGGTGGTGACCGGCCGCCTGACCGGGCAGGACGCCGACCAGATGCGCAGCGTGATCGCCGAGGTGAAGTGCGGGGCCGACCGCCGCTACCTGCTCGACCTCTCGGGCCTGACCTTCATCGACAGCGCCGGCATCGGCATGCTGCTGGTCGTCAACGGCGAGGCCGTGGCGATGAGCAAGCCGCTCGCCATGCTGACGGGCAAGGGGCAGGTGAAGAAGATCGTCAGCCTGACCCGCATCGCCATGATCATCCCGGCCTTCGAATCCGTGGACGACTACATCGCCGCCAGCGTGCCCGAAGCGGTCCTGGCCTCCGTTCACCCCTGCGCCCCCGGCGAGGATCCGCTGGCCGTCGCGGCGCGGGCGCTGCGGGTGGCGGTGTAGGCGGGTTTCCTACTTCGCCGCCGCCGGTTCGGGCTTCGGCAGCAGTTCGCCCTTCAGCAGCAGCGCGACGGTGCCCAGCAGGATCGCGCCGATGATCAGGTTGGCCGCCGCGAACAACGGCAGCGCCAGCGTGGCGATGGCGCCCGTCTCGCCACGCTCCATGAAGCGCAGGGCGGCCAGCGGCAGGGCGGAAATCCCGAAGGTGTAGGCCCAATAGCCGGCCCCGAACGGCTGTGCGCGCAGCCAGGGTAGCAGGCGTGTCATCACCGCCGCCTGAAGCAGCGCGTAGCCGAACAGCAGATGCGCCAGAACGTCCGGCGGCCCGCTGGTGGCGCTGAGATAGGCGACGCAGCCCACGGCGGGCGGCGCCAGATGGATCCCCAGCGTCGCGCGCAGCCCCACGGGCAGCGCCGGTTGCGTCAACAGGCGCTGGACCACCAGACCCTCCATCACGATCCAGGACAGGAAGGCCGCGCCGAAGAACAGGATGCCCCAATCGGCGTGGCCGAAGCTGGACAGGGCCATGGCGCTGACGAACCCGCCGCCCACCGTGGGCATGTAGAGCACGGGCGTCGTCGCGTCGTGGGACCGCCCGCCCTGCCATGCGCCGCCCATGGCGACCGCGGCGAAGGCGATCTGCGCCAGCACGCCGGCCATCATCATGCCCCGCGCGACGAGCGGCAGATGGGGCGCCAGCAGCACCGACGCGATCATGGTGGTGACCGGGACCAACGCCAGGAAGAAGCCCTGGATCGGATGGCGCGCCTCGGCCAGTGCCGCGTCGCGCGCCCACAGCCACTTGCCGGCGTACAGAACGAGCAGGACGGCCCAGATCGCGGCGGCGGCCACGGCCAGCGCCTCGCCGACGACGCCCGGCACCGTGTCCCAGAGGCGGGCGGCGGTGCGCCAGCCGTTCGCCAGCCCGCCGATCCCCAGAACCATGCCCAACAGGGTGACCGGAATCCTCACGACGTCACCATTCCGCGCAGCCGGTACAGCTCCTCCAACGCCTGACGCGGGGTCAGGCTGTCGGGGTCGATGGACTTCAGCGCCTCTTCCACCGGCGACGGTTCCGCCGCGACGGCCGCCGCCGGTGAGGCCGGGGCCGGGCGCTTCAGGGCGGCGCTGAACAGCGGCAGATCCTCGGCGAGGCGATGGATGGCCGCGTTCTGCTCACCCGATTCCAGGATGGTCAGCACCTCTTCCGCGCGGCCGACCACGGCGCCCGGCAGACCGGCCAGCTTGGCGACGTGAATGCCGTAGCTGCGGTCGGCCGAGCCCGCCGTCACCTCGTGCAGGAAGACCACGTCGCCCTGCCACTCCTTGATGCGCATGGTGTGGCAGGACAGCGCCGGCAGTTTTGAGGCCAGCATGGTCAGCTCGTGGTAATGCGTGGCGAACAGCGCGCGGCAGCGGTTGACGTCGTGCAGATGCTCCACGCAGGCCCAGGCGATGGACAGGCCGTCGAAGGTCGCCGTGCCGCGCCCGATCTCGTCCAGGATGACCAGGGCGCGCGCGCCGGACTGGTTCAGGATGGCGGCGGTCTCCACCATCTCGACCATGAAGGTGGAACGCCCGCGCGCCAGATCGTCGGCGGCGCCGACGCGGCTGTAGAGGCGGTCCACCACGCCGATGTGCGCGCTGTCCGCCGGAACGAAGCCGCCCATCTGGGCCAGCACGGTGATCAGCGCGTTCTGGCGCAGAAAGGTGGACTTACCGGCCATGTTCGGGCCGGTCAGCAGCCACAGCCGGTTGTCCGGGGCGAGGTCGCAGTCGTTCGCCACGAACGGCCCGGCGTTGGCGGCGTTCAGCACCGCCTCCACCACCGGGTGCCGGCCGCCCTTGATGGCGAAGGCGAGGCTGTCGTCCACCTGCGGCCGGACATAGCGCCGTTCCACCGCCAGCTCGGCCAGCGAGGTCGCCACGTCCAGCGCGGCCAGCGCGTGCGCGGCCTGGGCGATGGCGTCGGCCCGCGTGGTGACCTCCTCCACCAGATCGTTGAACAGGCCAAGCTCCACGGCCAGCGCCTTGTCGGCGGCCTCGGAGATGCGGCGCTCCAGATCCGACAGCTCCACCGTGCCGAAACGGACGGCGTTCGCCATGGTCTGGCGGTGCATGAAGACCTCGCGCCCGGCGCCGGTCATCAGCTTGTCGGCGTGGGTCGCCGTCACCTCGATGTGATAGCCCAGCACGTTGTTGTGCTTGACCTTCAGCGCGGGCACCCCGGCGAGGTCGGCGTATTTCGCCTGCAGGCCGGCGATCAGCCGCCGGCTCTCGTCGCGCAGCGTCACCAGCTCGTCCAGCGCGAAGGAATAGCCGGGCGCGATGAAGCCGCCGTCGCGGGCCAGCAGGGGCAGCTCCGCCGCCAGCGCTTGCGTCAACCGGTCGACCAGCTCGCTGTGTTCGCCCAGCCCCTTGGCGACGGCGCCCAAGCCATCCGGCAGAGGCCCGAAGGCCCCGCCGTTCAGCAGCATCCGGATCGCCGAGGCCTGCGCCAGCCCGTCGCGCACCGCCGCCAGATCGCGCGGACCGCCGCGCCCCAGCGTCAGGCGCGACAGCGCGCGTTCCAGATCCGGGCAGCGGCGCAGCAGCTCGCGCAGGTCGGCGCGCAGCCGCTCCTCGTTAAGGGCGAATTCGACCATGTCGTGGCGTTTGGCGATCGCCGACGGGTCGGTCAGCGGCGCCGCCATGTGGGCGGCCAGCAGGCGCGCCCCCGCCCCGGTCACCGTGCGGTCGATGGTCGCCAGCAGACTGCCGCGCCGCTCGCCGGTCAGGGTGCGGGTCAGTTCCAGGTTGCGCCGGGTGGCGGCGTCGATCTCCATGACCGCACCGGGGCCGAGCCGGCGCGGCGGCGACAGGCGCGGCACGCGGCCCTTTTGCGTCAACTCCACATAGGCGACCAGGGCGCCGGCCGCCGCGACCTCCGCCCGGCTGAACGAACCATAGGCGTCCAGCGTGCCGACGCCGTAGACGGTCAGCAGGCGCTGCTTGCCGTTCTCGCTGTCGAAGCGCGGGTTGGGCTGGACGGTCAGCCGCTCCTTCCACTCGCCCCACAACTCGTAGAGATCCGGGCTCTGGCACAGCTTTTCGGAGACCAGAACCTCCTGCGGGTCGAGCCGGCCGAGCGCCGCCCCCAGGCCCGAGCGCTCCACCGGCTGCACGACCAGTTCGCCGGTGGACAGCTCCAGCCAGGCCAGCCCCAGCCCGCCGGCCGTTTCCGCCACGGCGGCCAGCCAGTTGGAGGAGCGCGCGTCCAGCAGCGAATCCTCGGTCAGCGTGCCGGGGGTGACGATGCGGATGACGCCGCGCTTGACGACCGACTTGGCTCCGCGCTTCTTGGCCTCGGCCGGGTCCTCCATCTGCTCGCAGATGGCGACGCGAAAGCCCTGGCGGATCAGCCGTTGCAGGTAGGATTCGTGGCTGTGGACGGGGACGCCGCACATCGGGATGTCCTCGCCCAGATGCTGGCCGCGCTTGGTCAGCGCGATGTCCAGCGCGCGGGCGGCGTTCACCGCGTCCTCGAAGAACATCTCGTAGAAGTCGCCCATCCGGTAGAACAGCAGGCAGTCGGGATGGGCCTGCT
>JAEZID010000230.1 GCA_023416195.1 Pseudomonadota bacterium
AGACCCTTCTGGACGACAAGGAAGGTCTGGCCGCCAACCTGATCCGCGCGGCCGGCGGCGACCCGGCGCTGGCCCTGTCCGGCGTGGACGCCGAACTGGACAAACAGCCGAAGGTGGAAGGCAGCGGGGCGGGGCAGGTGTACCTGTCGCCCGAACTGGCGCGCGTCTTCGAACAGGCCGAACAGATCGCCCAGAAGGCCGGTGATTCCTACGTCACCGCCGAACGCATCCTGCTCGCCCTCTGCATGGCCGACGGCACGCCCTCGGCCGCCGTGCTGAAGCGCGCGGGCGTCACCCCGCAGGCGCTCAACAACGCCATCAACGAGATCCGCAAGGGCCGCACCGCCGACACCGCCAGCGCCGAGCAGGGCTACGACGCGTTGAAGAAATACGCGCGCGACCTGACCGAGGCGGCCCGCGAGGGCAAGCTCGACCCGGTGATCGGCCGCGACGAGGAAATCCGCCGCACCATCCAGGTGCTGGCCCGCCGCACCAAGAACAATCCCGTCCTGATCGGCGAGCCGGGCGTCGGCAAGACCGCCATCGTCGAGGGCCTCGCCCAGCGCATCGTCAAGGGCGACGTGCCGGAAGGCCTGAAGAACAAGAAGTTGCTGTCGCTCGACCTCGGCGCCATGGTCGCCGGCGCCAAGTACCGCGGCGAGTTCGAGGAGCGGCTGAAGGCCGTGCTTCAGGAAATCCAGGCGGCGGCCGGCGAGATCATCGTCTTCATCGACGAGCTGCACACGCTGGTCGGGGCCGGCAAGGCGGACGGCGCCATGGACGCCTCCAACATGCTGAAGCCCGCGCTGGCGCGCGGCGAACTGCACTGCGTCGGCGCCACCACGCTGGACGAGTACCGCAAGCACATCGAGAAGGACGCGGCACTGGCCCGCCGCTTCCAGCCCGTCTTCGTGCCCGAGCCGACGGTGGAGGACACCATCTCCATCCTGCGCGGCCTGAAGGAGAAGTACGAGGTCCACCACGGCGTGCGCATCACCGACGGGGCCATCGTCGCGGCGGCGACCCTGTCCAACCGCTACATCACCGACCGCTTCCTGCCCGACAAGGCCATCGATCTGGTGGACGAGGCGGCCAGCCGCCTGCGCATGGCCGTGGACAGCAAGCCGGAGGAGATCGACGAGCTGGACCGCCGCATCATCCAGCTGAAGATCGAGCGCGAGGCGCTGAAGCGCGAATCCGACGAGGCCTCCCGCACCCGCCTCGCCAACCTGGAAGGCGAACTGGCCGACCTGGAACAGGAATCGGCGGAACTCACCGCCAAGTGGCAGGCGGAGAAGGACAAGCTCCAGGGCGCCCAGAAGCTCAAGGAGGATCTGGAGAAGGCCCGCACGGAGCTGGAGCAGGCCAAGCGCGACAGCAATTGGGACCGCGCCGGCCAGCTGTCCTACGGCGTCATCCCGGAGCTGGAAAAGAACCTGAAGCAGGCCGAGGAGCACGCGGCCAACCGTATGCTGAACGAGGAGGTGCGCGACACCGACATCGCCAGCGTGGTCAGCCGCTGGACCGGCGTGCCGGTGGACAAGATGATGGCCGGCGAGCGCGAGAAGCTGCTGGCGATGGAAACCCGCCTGAAGACCCGTGTGATCGGCCAGGACGAGGCCATCGTGGCGGTGTCCAACGCCATCCGCCGGGCGCGCGCCGGGTTGCAGGATCCGAACCGGCCCATCGGCTCCTTCCTGTTCCTCGGCCCGACCGGCGTCGGCAAGACCGAGCTGACCAAGGCGCTGGCCGAGTTCCTGTTCGACGACGAGACGGCGATGGTCCGCCTCGACATGTCGGAATACATGGAGAAGCACTCCGTCGCCCGCATGATCGGCGCGCCTCCGGGCTATGTCGGCTATGAGGAGGGTGGGGCGCTGACCGAGGCGGTGCGCCGCCGGCCCTATCAGGTCGTGCTGTTCGACGAGGTGGAGAAGGCCCACCCGGACGTCTTCAACGTGCTGCTCCAGGTGCTCGACGACGGGCGCCTGACGGACGGGCAGGGGCGGACGGTGGACTTCCGCAACGTGGTCATCATCATGACCTCGAACCTCGGCTCCGACCTGCTGGCCAGCCAGCCGGAGGGCCAGGACAGCAGCGCCGTGCGCGACGAGGTGATGGAGGTGGTGCGGGCGCACTTCCGGCCGGAATTCCTGAACCGACTGGACGAGATCCTGCTGTTCCACCGCCTGAACCGCAGCCACATGGGCGGAATCGTCAAGATTCAGCTGGGCCGCCTGACCAGGATGCTCGCCGACCGCGACATCACGCTGGAGGTGGACGGCGCCGCGACCGAATGGCTGGCCGAGGCCGGCTACGACCCGGTCTACGGCGCGCGGCCCCTGAAGCGCGTGATCCAGCGGGAGCTGCAAAACCCGCTCGCCACCATGATCCTGGAAGGCCGCGTCAGCGACGGCCAGACGGTGAAGGTGGGGGCTGAAGGCGGGGAACTGACCATCAACGGCCTGCCGGTCTCCGCCCAGGTGCGCGCCGCGACGACGCAGCCGGTCACGACCGTGCATTGAGGGGTGCACTGGGGGGTGAAAGCGAGGGGCCTGCCCGGCCCCTCGCGCTCCCCGGCCAAGGGCGGTGGCCCTTGGAACCCGGTGGTTACCGCCGGATCACCGCCATCGCCGTCGCCAGGAACGCGCCGAACACGATCAGCGCGCTTGCGGCGTGACCCCATTCCCAGTGCCGCCGCAAAGCCTCCCAGCCTTCCGGCTTCCGGGTCCAGTCGGCCGTCTCCTGGTTGGCCGGGAACACCCAGACGAAGAACACCAGAAGGCTCGACAGAACCAGCAACGCCGCGGCCCCGGCCCAGAGCGCCGCCGTGGGATCGCGCCGCCGCTCGGCCAAGGCGAGGCTGCCGTTCGCGAGGATCGCGGCGATGATCGGGCCGCCGAACAGCGCCCAGCCGGAGTAGATGCCCTGGGCGGCGAAGTAGGCGTCGCGCTCCAGGCCGATCTTGGCGGGCAGCGCAAAAAGATGCGCCCCGCTCGGGATGAGGATGATGGCCATGACGGTGATGGTGAACAGCCTCAGAGCGGCCATGGCCACGCCTCACGCGACGAATTCGCGCGCCACCGCCGCGAAGTGGCAGGCGGCCGCCACGACGACCAGCGCGTGCCACACCGGCACATGGTAGGGCAGATGCTCCTTGGTGTGGATGACCGCCCCGACCGTGTAGATCACGCCGCCGACCGCCAGCAGGGCCAGCGTCGCCGGCGCCAGCGACCGCCACAGCGGCCCGGCGACCGACAGGATCGCCCAGCCCAGCCCCAGATACAGCGCGAAGCCCAGCCGCTCGTACCGCCTGGGGGCGGCCAGCTTCAACAGGACCCCGCCCAGCGCCACCACCCACACCGCCACGCCCAGCACCGGCCCGCTGGCGCCGTCCAGCCGGTTGACGGTGAAGGGCGTGTAGCTGCCGGCGATCATCACGTAGATCATCGCGTGGTCGACCCGGCGCAGCATCGCCTTGCGCGGTCCGGGCCGCGCCGCGTGATAGGCGGCCGACGCCGTCAGCATGCCGACCAGCCCCGCCCCATAGGCCACCAGCGAGGCCATCTCGGCGGCGGACACGCGGCCCGCCGTGACGGTCAGCAGCCACGAGGCCCCGACCAGCCCCGCGACCACGCCCAGCGCGTGGACGATCAGGTCCGCCACGCGCTCGCGCGCCGTATAGATGGGAAAATCATGGGGAGCGTCCACCGCCATGCCCCCCAGCCTGCCGGAACGGCATGCGGAAGGAAATTCCCCTCCAGGGGGGTGCCGCGCTCTTGCATCCTAACCCTTCCGGCTGAGCGGCCGGAAGCGCCGCGACACAACCCGTCCTTCCTCGCGCAAGAAAGTTAGGGAAGTCAGGTGCGTCCGGCGTTAATGTCCGCCTTCCTGTCGTGAACCACCCTTGAGACCATGTCCCGACTGTCCAGCCTCGCGGCGGGCGCCCGCGACACCCTGCCCATGCTGGTGGGCGCCGCCCCCTTCGGCATGATCTACGGCACGCTGGTGACGGCCGGTCCGCTCGACCCCTGGCAGGGGCAGCTGATGTCCCTGTCGGTCTATGCCGGCTCCAGCCAGTTCATCGCGCTGGGGCTGGTGGCCGGGCACGCCGGGCTGGCGGTGATCTGGCTGACCACCTTCATCGTCAACCTGCGGCACATGCTCTACGCCGCGACGCTGCTGCCCCACGTCGCCCATCTGCCGGCGCGCTGGCGCTGGCTGCTCGGCTTTCTGCTGACCGACGAGACCTTCGCGGTCATGGCCGGCTACTACGCCCGCCATCCCAAGGCGCCGCTCGGCCACTGGTACTTCCTGGGCTCGGCGCTGGCCATGTACGGCAACTGGCAGCTCTGGACGCTGGTCGGCCTGCTGTTCGGCGCGGCCTTTCCGCAGCTTCAATCGCTCGGCCTGGATTTCGCGATGGTCGCCACCTTCATCGCCATCGTGGTGCCGCAGCTCGCCAGCCTGCCGCATTTCGCCGCCGCGCTGGCCGCCGGGGCGGTCGCGCTGATCGGCCAGGATTTGCCCTACAAGCTTGGGCTGATGGCGGCGGTCTTCGTCGGTGTCACCATCGGCCTCGCCCTGACGCGCTGGCGGGCGCGCGGCCTCGCCCGGCAGGAGGAGGCCGCGTGACCAACACCATCATGATCCTCGGCATGGCGGCGGTGACGGTGTTCCTGAAGGCCGCCCTGTTCATCGCCGGCGACCGCGTCACCTTCCCGCCGCTGTTGAAGGAGGCGCTGGGCTTCGTGCCGGTGACCGTCCTGACCGCGATCATCGTGCCGATGGCGCTGGCCCCGAACGGCGAAGGGCTGGAACTGACCTGGCGCAACCCGCAGCTGGTCGGCTCCATCGCCGCCATCCTCGTCTGCGTCGCGACGGGACGGCAACTGCTGACCATCGTTGCCGCGCTCGCGACCTTCTTCGTCTGGCAGTTGGGCGTCCTCGGCTGAGGCTGTGCCACAAACAGTGTACAGCCTTCATGCTGCGGCGCGGTAGCGCGGCGGCATCCGCATCCTGTATGGTCGCGCCATCGAAAGGGCTAGCCCATAGGATCGAAGATGTCTCGGCTCGTGCGTCTGCTTCCTCTGTCCCTGGCCGTGGCCGGTGCGGTTCTGCTTCCCGCCTGCGAAACGCGCGACCGCGTTCCCCGTCCGCCCCTCGTCCAGACGGCGCCTCCGTCCGGTCCGGGTCTCGACCAGATGTTCGGCGAGTGGGAGACGGACAAGGCGACCCCGCTGCGCGCCCAGCCGTCCAACAACGGCCCCATCGTCGCCTCGCTGCCCGCCGGCCAGCCGGTGAAGGTTCTGGGCCGCGCGCGCGGCACCGACTGGGTGGCGGTGCAGGCCGGCGGCTCGACCGCCTATGTCCGCATGCACTTGCTGCGCCTGCGCGGCAACGAGCCCCGGACGACCAAGGGCACGACGACCACGCTTGCCAAGCCCGTGGACAACGCCGGCCCGACCATCAAGGCCGCTCCCCGCCGCAAGATCGAGGCGGCGCCGATCGCCAACTGATGCCGGATTGGGCTTTCCGAATCGGACTCAGCGAATCGGGTAGGTCACCACATCGACGGTGGTCTCGACCGCCTTGCCGGTGATGCTGACGGCCGTGCCGGCCACGCTGGCCGCGCCGCTGACCACGCCGCAGCCAGCCAGCCACGCCGTGAGGGGAAGAAGCAGAAGCCAACGCCGCATGATGGATGCTCCAGAAACGGGATCGCCGGCGATTGGATCACGGCGGTCGCCACCGTTCCGTTAACGCGGGCTTCGATCCGCCTCGGGCCGCGGCCGCAGGGCAGCCATGCGCGGGGGTACCGCGGCACTTTGCGAACGCGGCCGGGGCGCCTAGGTTAGGGCAGCCCGCCTTCCCGAAATTCCGCCTGAGTCCGTTTCCATGCGCCGCAGCCGATCCGCCAGCCCAGCCCCCACCTACGCCCAACCGGCGTCCAGCATGGGCGAATTCGCGGCCTTGCGCTCGCTCCTGCCGTATCTCTGGCCGCGCGATTCGGTCGAAATGCGCGTCCGCGTGGCGCTGGCGATGTTGCTGCTGGTCGGCGCCAAGGCGGCGAACGTCTACGTCCCCATCTTCTACAAGCAGGCGGTGGACGCGCTGGCCCCGGCGGAAACCGGGGCGGCGGTGGCGATCCCGCTCGGCCTGATCGTCGCCTACGGCCTGGCGCGCGTGATGTCGCTGGTCTTCGCGGAGCTGCGCGACGCGGTGTTCGCCAACGTGGCGCAGCGGACGATCCGC
>JAEZID010000253.1 GCA_023416195.1 Pseudomonadota bacterium
GCGCTGCTGGTGGCGCTGCGCTCGCCGGCCTTTTACGTGGGTTCGCTCGGCAGCAGAAGAACGCACGCCAAGCGCCTGGAACGGTTGAAGGAACAGGGATTGAGCGACGCCGATCTGACCCGCATCCACGCGCCGGTCGGGCTGGACATCGGGGCGGTGACGCCGGCCGAGATCGCCGTGTCGGTCATGGCCCAGATCACCGCCGTGCGTCGTAGGGGAAGCGCGACGTAAGGGAGGTCGCCATGTTCTTCGGCCCGCTGCCGCTGGACGATGCCGAGGGCGCCATCCCGGCGCATTCGGTGCGCCGTGGTCCCGTCAGTTTCAAAAAGGGCCGGGTGCTCAGCGCCGACGATTTGTCAGTCCTGCGTGACGCGGGCTTTGAAACCGTCGTCGCGGCGACGCTGGGCAATGGCGACGTCGGCGAGGATGCGGCGGCGACGTGCATTGCCAGGGCGCTGACCGGCGAAAATGTGAAGGCGGGCGCGGCCTTCACCGGCCGCGTCAACCTGTTCGCCGAGACGCGGGGGCTGCTGGTCCTGGATCCGGCCCGCATCGACGCCATCAACCTGATCGATGAAAGCGTGACCGTCGCCACTCTGCCCGCCTTCGCGGCGGTCGAGCCGGGGCAGATGGTCGCGACGGTCAAGATCATCCCCTTCGCCGCCCCGCAAGCCTGCGTCGAGGCCGCCGAGGCGGAGGCGGCGCCCTTGCGCGTGGCCGGTTTCCGCCCGCTGTCGGCGGCGCTGATCCAGACGCGCCTGCCGGGCGTGAAGGACAGCGTGCTCGACAAGACCGTGGGCGTGACGCGGGAGCGGCTGGAGGCTCTGGGCGGGCGGCTGGAGACGGAGACCCGCTGCGACCACGACGAGGCCGCGCTGGCCGAGGCCATCGCGGCGGTCGGGCCGGTGGACCTGCTGCTGATCGCCGGGGCGTCGGCCATCACCGACCGGCGCGACGTGCTGCCCTCGGCCATCGAGCGGGCGGGCGGCACGGTGGAGCATTTCGGCATGCCGGTCGATCCGGGCAACCTGCTGCTGATGGCGCGGATCGGGGACAGGCCGGTGCTGGGCCTGCCGGGTTGCGCGCGCTCGCCCAAGCTGAACGGCTTCGACTGGGTGCTTCAGCGCGTGGCGGCCGGCGTGCCGGTGACGCGCGCCGACGTGATGGGCATGGGCGTCGGCGGCCTGCTGGCGGAGATCCCGAGCCGCCCCCTGCCCCGCGCGGGAAACGCGCCGGTCGAGGCGCCACGCGCGCCGCGCATCGCCGCGCTGGTGCTCGCCGCCGGACGGTCGAGCCGCATGGGCGGCACCAACAAGCTGCTGGCCGACGTGGGCGGCAGGCCGCTGGTCGTGCGGACCGTGGAAGCGGTGCTCGAATCGCAGGCCCGGCCGGTGGTCGTGGTGACCGGGCATCAGGCGGAGGCGGTGTCGGCGGCGCTGGCCGGACGGCCGCTGACCCTGGTGCACAACCCGGCCTTCGGCGAGGGGCTGAGCGCGTCTCTGCGGGCCGGTCTGGCCGCCCTGCCGGCGGACGTGGAGGGCGTGGTGGTCTGCCTGGGCGACATGCCGCGCGTCACGCCGGCGGCCATCGACCGGCTGATCGCCGCCTACAACCCGACCGAGGGGCGCACGGTCTGCGTCCCGGTGGACCACGGAAAGCGCGGCAACCCGGTGCTGTGGGACCGCGGCTTCTTCGCGGAGATGATGAAGCTCACCGGCGACACGGGCGCCAGGAGCCTGATCGTCCGCCACGCCGATCAGGTCGTGGAGGTGCCGGTGGAGGACGCGGGCATCCTCTACGACGTGGACACGCCGGATCTGCTGGCCGGCCTGCGGGGGTGATCAGCGCTGCCGCCGCTCCGCGAGGTCGAGCCAGCGGCGGGTCACGGTGCGGGCGAAGCGTTCCGCCGCCGGGAGATGCGTCTCCAGCGCCGCGTCGAGGCCGTCGAGCACCGCGCGGTTGCGCTCTCGCGCCTCCTCCCCGAACCGGGAGGCCCAGCCCTGGACGATGCCGGCGGTGGCCTCCGGATGGAACTGGAACGCGTAGACCGCCGAACCCAGGCGGAAGGCCTGCCGCTCGCACGCCTCGTTGCGGGCCAGGGGAACGGCGCCGTCCGGCAGGTCGAAGGTGTCGTAGTGCCACTGCACGAGATGCTGTCGGCGCTCCAGCCCGCCGAGCAGCGGGTCGTCCGACGCGGCGTCGGTGAAGTCCACGCGGGCGACGCCGAGTTCCGCCACGGAATGGCGGTAGACGCGGGCGCCGAAGGCGCGGGCGGCCAGCTGTGCGCCCAGGCAGATGCCCATCACCGGGCGGTCCTCGGCGGCGAAGCCACGGATGAGATCCATAACCTGCGGGAAGTGCGGCCCCTGCGCGTCGTCCCAGGCGTCCTGCGGCCCGCCCAGCACCACGAGTCCGGCGTAGCCGTCGGGCGCCGGGGGCAAGGCTTCCCCTTCGTTCGCGGCGACGGTGACGAGGGTCGCGCCGTGTTCGGCCAGCGCCTGTCCCACGATGCCCGCCGGAGCGGTGCGGTTGTTCTGAACGACCAGAATGCGCATGTCTGGGTCTGGTGTTGTGATGGGGCCCGCTTGCCTTAATGATGAGTGACGGCCCTGAAATCAAGCCGTGCAACGCGGCTATGCGTGGTATCCGAGCACCTGAAGGGGGAACGAGGAGATGTTCTTCAGGATTCGCACGCTGGCCGGCGCGGCGGCGCTCGCCGGGACCCTGCTGCTTCCGATGGCGGGCATGGCGCAGAACGGCACGCTGACCTTTCTGCACATCAACGACATCTACGAGATTGCGCCGGTGAAGGGCCAGGGCGGCTTCGCCCCGCTGATGACGCTGCTGCGGCAGGAACGCCAGCGCAGCGCGGACGCCATCACCACGGTCGGCGGCGATTTCCTGTCGCCCTCGCTGCTGTCGGGCACGACGCAGGGCGCGCCGATGATCGCGCTGTTCAACGCGGTCGGCGTGGACGCCGTGACCTTCGGCAATCACGAGTTCGATTTCGGCAACGACGCGCTGAAGACCCGGATCGGCGAATCGCGGTTTCCGTGGCTCGGCACCAACGTGCTGGGGACGGACGGCAAGCCCTTCGGCGGCTCCGTGGCGACCTGGACGAAGACGGTCGGCCACGTGAAGGTCGGCTTCCTCGGCGTCCTCACGCCGGAGACCGCGCATCTGGCCAGCGCCGGCCCGGACGTGACCTTCGCCGACGTGAAGGAGACGACGGCGGCGGCGGTGAAGCAACTGAGGGCGGACGGCGCCCATGTGGTCGTCGCGCTGACCCACCTGACCATCCAGGACGACCGGGAACTGGCCTCCACGGTGAAGGGGATCGATCTGATCCTGGGCGGCCA
>JAEZID010000333.1 GCA_023416195.1 Pseudomonadota bacterium
TCGAGCGCCAGCGCGGCGGCGTGACGCAGCAGGTCGGCGTGGACGGGCGCGAGGCGCCGGGCCCGCCGGGCCGCCAGCCGGGCGGCGCCGAGCCGGCCCATCTGATGAAGCGCGACGGACAGCGGAATCAACAACTCCACATTGTCGCGGGCGTGCCGCAGCAGGGCGTGCAGATGAGACCGTGCCTCGCGGCCCCGGCGCTGCCCGATCAGCGCCCAGGCGTACTGGCGGCGGGCGGCGGAATGACCGGGCGCCTGGTCCAGCACGCATTCCATCAGCCACGCCGCATCGACCGCCCGTCCGGAATGCAGCAGCACCTGCGCCCGCGCGATCACGGCCGGGATGAGCGCGGGGTCGAGCTCCTGCGCGCGGGTGAAAGCGTGGAGAGCCTCCTCCATCAGGCCCCGGTCGCGGTCGAGCTGGCCGAGCAGGAACCACCCCTCGGCCCAGCCGGGCCAGCGCCCGACGATCGAAGCCGCGGCAAGGCGGGCCTGTGCCGCCGATCCGGTTTCGCGCAGCATCGCCGCATGCGCCAGATGCAACGTCCGGTCATCGGGAGCCAGCGCCAGGCCGTCCTTGATGAGCGGCCAGGCCTGGTCGGCGCGCCCGTTGCGAAACAGCGCGGTGGCAAGCCGCCGCCGCGTGTTCCGGTCGTCGGGAGCGGCGGCGAAGGCATGCCTTAGAAGAGTCAGACCCGGTTCGATTTCGCCCTTTTCCGTCAGAAGATGACCGAGCTGCGCGAGCCGGTGGGGAAGGCGCCCGCGCTCGGCGGCGGCGTGGGACATCTCCAGCGCCTCGTCCAGCCGCCCCGAATCGGCCAGCACCCAGGCCAGCGTCACCATGGCCTCGTCGAGACCCGGCGCAAGCTCCAGCGCACGCCGGAGCAGCAGTTCCGCTTCGGCATGCCGGCCGGCCCGGCTGCGGATATGGCCGAGGTACCAATGGAGCGTCGCATGATCGGGGTGGCTTTCCAGCGCCGTCTCCAGCGTTGTCATCGCCTCGTCCGGTCGTCCGGCCTCCCATTGCACCCAGCCCAGCGCGGCCAGCGCATCCGCCGAATCAGGGGTGCCGCGGCACGCGCATTCCGCGTGGTAGATGGCCGCCTCCCAATCCGAACGGCCGCAGGCGTCCCAGACGAGGGCGAGTCGGGCCTCCACGCAACGGCCGTCAAGGGCCAGCGCCGCCCGATGGAGGTTCATCGCGAAGTCGGATCGCCCGAGCCCCGACGCTTCGCGCGCCAGCATCAGCAGGCGGTCGCGGGCCGCCGGCGTCGATCCCAAGACTCTCCGAAGGTGGTAATCCGGAAGCAGATCTTCGATGCCCAGGTCGGGAAGAATTCGACAGGTGTCCGCCGCCAGAACGACCAGAATGGTCGCAGGAGAATGCATGGATCCATTCAGAAATTTCTTGAGATCATCCCAGCTTCCGTCACGAGCGGCCGAAGCAATCTCTCCATACTTCTCAAGCAGCATGTTTTCTCCACATCCGACCCACAGCCCTTCGCGTGAGCAATCAGACCCGCTCGAAGTCATAATTGGTTTCAATCAGGTATATTCTGGGGATCGCTTCAGGACATTCTCTATTTGATCATGCAATCACAGCGAGAGTTAGAAGTATAATTTTTCTCTCGTAGAAGCGTTGCTCGACCATGTAAGCGATACCCATTGAAGAAATCAATTTCCTGCTATGAATTTATGATTGACTTTTAATGCTCACAATACTGATTTTGGAGAGAGTAAGGCAAAAATATACTTCCCTGATCGATTTTATTCGGGCAGGGGATATGACGGGGGTTTCGGGCGGGGAATGGGCAAGATGCTGCGTGTGGGCCTTATGGCGACGATGGTCATGGGTGGGATCTCCGCGTTCGGCGCGGCCGCGGTCGCGCAGCAGGCTCCGCCCCCCAACACCGACGCCCAGGTGAACGAGGCCTTCCGCGAGGTTCTGCGCAGTCCGGGCAATCTCCAGGTCGGGCAGACCTACGCGCGCCTGCTGGTCGCGAATGGAAATTTTGAAGGCGGCATCGCGGCGCTGGAGCGGCTGCTTCTCGATCCGGCAGCCGACCCGGTGATCCGGGTGGAGTTGGGCGTCCTTTACTACCGGGTCGAATCCTACGGGATGGCGGAAAGTTACCTGCGCTCCGCGCTCGCCGATCCGCGCCTGTCGAACGAGGCTCGCAAGGTCGCGGAAAGCCTTGTGCAGGACATCGCGCGGCGCACCGCGCCGGGGGGCTTCCTGGCCGGCAGCCTGTCTGTCGGCGTGCGGGGACAAACCAACCCCACCGCCGCCGCCCGGTCGGACAGGCTGATGTTCGGCGGCGCGCCTTACACCAGGGGGGACGAATCGCGGCGCAAGGGGGGAATGGATGCCATCCTCAGCGCCAACGCCGCCCACGAATGGGATTTTGGCACGCAGAACAGCGCCGCACTGGCAAGCACGGCGAACCTGTTCGCCAATCGCTACCGGAATGCGGCTGATTACAACACTCACGCGGCCAAGTACGACCCCCGTGATCTGGTGGCCTTTGGCGCGACGACCGGCGTCCGTTTCAAGCCGGCGCCGTCCAACGCCCCCGGCCTGACGATTCGGCCCTATCTGGCCGGAAGTGAACTGCTGCTGGACGGCCACCAGTACATGGCGTCCGCCGGTGTCGGTCTCGACGTCGACTACCGCCTGAACGGCGGCGCGACGGTGGTGGGAGCGACCTACGACATCCGCCGGACGGCTTTCGCGGACCGTGATGACATCTTCGAATCCGGCGCCCAGAGCGGTTACGAACAGTTCCTGCAGCTGCGCGGCACGCAGGAGCTGGCGCCTCTGCAAACGGCAGGGTTCGACGTGGTGCTGCGCGACCACAATGCCAACCGCGGTTACTTCGCCTACCGGAGCATCGAGGCACGGGCGACCTACAGCGTGAGCTACGTCAACCCCTTCGGAGAGGAGGGGCGGCTGTGGGGCAGCAGCGTCTATGCCGGCCCGGCCTTGCGCCAGTATGACAGCCCCGACCCTTTGGTGGATCCCTCGGTCACCCGCCGGGATCTGGAATGGCGCGTCGGAGCAATGCAGGTGGTTCCCCTTATCGACTCCGTTTCACTTCTGCTGGCGGTCGAATACGCCACGTCGAATTCCAATTTGCCCAACTACTCCTATGGAAATCTGATCGGGCAGACCAGCGTCGTTTGGAATTTTTAAATACAGGCAAGCGATCAGGCCCCTGATACTGGATCGGATGGAACGAGAGAACGATGGCACCGGCAGATTCGAAGGATTGGTTTTTCGCGGTGGCTGCCTTGACAACGGTCACCACCTCGACGGCAGTGGCGGATGACTTCAAGGCCGGAGTCGTGACGGGTGCGGTCGCCTCGACCCGCAGCATCGCGGGCAGCGCGACGGCCGTGGTTCTCGGCGATGCCGTGCGCCCCGGGGAGGAGTTGCGGACGGGGGCGGACGGCATCATCCACATCCTGTTCCTGGACCAATCCTCGATCACTCTGGGTCCCGATTCGAGCCTGTCCATTGACGCCTTCAGCCATGACGAGACGAGCCGGTCGGGCAAAATCGCCTTGACGCTGAACACCGGCAGCGTCCGTGTCGTGGGCGGCCTGAACAGCAAGGGGCATGAAACCGAGGTCCGCACGCCGAGCGCGACCGTCGGCATCCTGGGCGGCATCTCCATCGTCGAAACCAATGGGCAGAACACCTCCAGCACCTTCCTGTTCGGCCAGGAAATGCGGATGACCAACACAAGCGGCAACAGTCAGACCGTGCTGCGCCCCGGTTTCACGATTTCCGGGTCGACCGACCGGATATCGTCGGCGGAGCGGCGGTCGCCTCAACAGTTGTCGTCTCTCGCGGGCCGTTTCGAAGCTGGCCCGCAGCCCAGCCTGTCAGCCAGGACACCGGCGCCATCCGTGGCGGGAACTCCGTCGGTGCCGGCCGGCACACCGTTGGTGTCGACCAGCGACCGGCCGACCGGGACCAACAATGCCGCATCAACCCTGGCCGGGGACCGGCTGAGCAATCCGGCGTCGGCTCTGGTGGGCGCCGCCATGTCGAACGACCGGCCCGACGTCATCAATTCCACCGACACTCCACCGCCGGTCAACAACGTGCGCACGGTGCCGCCGACCGTGACGTCCTGACGGGCGGCGGTCCGCTCACCCCCATGCATGTTCTCCTGTGTTCGTCCTACCCCCATCTGCCGGAAACGCGGGGCGGGTTGCAGACCAGCACCGATGAGCTGGCCCTTGCCCTTCAGGACCGGGGATGCCGCGTAACCGTTCTGTGCGGCCGCATGGATGGGCCGGAGAACGGCCATCCGCTCCGGCCCGACGCTTCCCTTGGCTACACGGTTGTGCGGGCGGCGGATCCGGTCGCCGCGCTGTCACAGGTTGCGACCGCCTCCGCGGCATCGGTGCTTCTGGTCCAGAGCGGCTACAGCCTCGCGACGATGCTGGCGTCGGCCCTTGATACGGGGCGTCCCACCGCCGTGTATCTGCACAATGTCGAGATCCATCGGATCGGGGGAACCCTGCCGCCCGATCCCGACATCCTGTACTTCGCCAACTCGCGCTTCACCGCCAGCCGCTGGAAGGCCCTGTTCGGGATTCACTGCCACACGCTGCCGCCGGCCATTCGAGCGGAACGTTATTGTTTGCCCGGAATCGGCACCGGCGATCGCGTGCTGTTCGTGAATCCGGTGCCGGAGAAAGGCATCGAGCGGGTGATGGAGGTTGCAGCGTGCAACCCGGACCTGCCCTTCCTGATCGCCGAGAGCTGGCATGTCGGTGAAGGCTGGCGGGCTTGGCTGCAACGACGTTTCGGGGCGTTGCCGAATGTGGAATGGCGCCCCGCCACCGTGGATGTGCGCGAGTTGTTTCGCGATTCCCGTCTTCTGCTGATGCCGAGCGTGTGGGAAGAGGCTTATGGCCGCACCGTGGTGGAAGCGCAGTTGAACGGCCTGCCCGTCTTGGCAAGCGACAGGGGGGCATTGCCGGTCACGGTTGGAGGGGGCGGCGCCGTCTTGGACCCGCACGCTCCGGGGACACTTTGGAATCAGGCGGTACGGAGGTTCTATTTCGACGTTGCTGTTTGGGGAAAGGCCTCAGAGGCGGCGCTCGCCAACGCTCGGCAAATGCTCGCCGACGGTGCCCGTGCGCTGGACGAAGCTCTGGTTCTTCTCGACCGGCATGGGCGCTGACATGAACCGCCCCGGCACCGGAGCAGGCGCGGCAAGGCTCTTCACCAGTTGAACGGACAGTGCATCTACCAGTCTACATCATAGGCCAGATAGCGGGTCATGTATTCCTCAAATGTCCAGTATTGGTTGTACCAACGAAAACGCATCCCCGGCTCATAGAATTTCAAGCCCAGCCCACGGGCCACCACAGGATCGATCGGTTCTTCCAACGAATCCATGTCCGGAAGCATGCTGGCTGCCGCCCACAGTCTCTGTCTGGCCGCATCGCCATCGCCTCCGATCAGCGGGTGCATGGCATCGTACAGGCGGGCGGCCAATTCGCCTATGGCGTCGGCCCGGACATGGGCATAGCCCAGAAACATATGGCGCTCTCGGAAATTGGCCCAAACATAATCTGCAATTTTGACATCGCAGTTGGCGTCACGGCGTTCCAGCTTGTCGCGTACTGTCTTCAGCGTCTCTTGCGGGTTCGGCATGCACGCGGCTGACCGCTTGATGTAGGCCGCCAGTGCGGCCGGACCGGTCAGTCCACTGGCCAGCACCTCCAGCGCCAGCCGGTTGCCATAGGGAAAGCGGCCCCACACGTAATCCGGTTCAGGCACATTGCGCGGATCGCCGATGGCCGCAAAAGGCCAGAGAGCGGTCATCACGAAGCTGGGAAAAACAATCCTTGGACAATCGGAAGGGCAAGCGTTGCGAAGAAATGTCCGCAACGGCAGTCCATAGCGCTGGATGTCGCCCACAACCGTCCACGCTGGCAACTCGGGCTGGCTGTCGTACTGCTCCAAATACAGGGTGCAGCGACGCATCTGTTCGGCTGTGGGCTTTTCCGGTTCCTTACCCGGCGGGGCGTGATTCAAAACACAGAGATAGCCCCGGTCGCCACGAGCCGCAGCCAGCAAGCGTGCCAAGAACGGGGTCTGACAATTGCCGTACAACAGCACCAGTTCGGCATCACTGGCCTGGTTCCCATATAAAATCATGGTTCCTATCTGACCCTACGCCGTCGGGGGATGCGCAACCTCGTCTGGTTCATCCCACACTATTCATGCGGCATCGGCAAGTGCACCGGCAGAACCTCCTGAAGGCCCAGCCGGATCGTGAACAGCGAGCCGCCGTCCGGCCGGTTCCGCACGCTGACGGTGCCGCCATGGGCCGACACGATGTGGCGGGTCAGATGCAGTCCCAGCCCCGCTCCCGGAATGCGTCCGGTGCCGGCGCCCCGGTAATATTTCTCGAAGATGCGTTCACGCTCGCCATCCGGAACGCCTGGCCCCCGGTCTGCGATGGAGAACACGGCCTCTTGCCCATTCCGTTGCAGCCCAACCTCGATCACGCTGCCCGGTCCGGAGTATTTCACCGCGTTCTCGATCAGGTTGGACAGCGCCACGCTCAGAAGCGGTTCGTCGCCGATCAGGTCGGGCAAGTCGTCGATCGTCACCGAGAAGACATGATGCGGCGACGCCGCTTCGGCCGCGTCGGCGATCCGACGGACCAGAGCCCCCGGATCGAACCGGCTGGAGCGCAGCATCAGACCGGCCCCCTCGATCCGGTCGTCGAGCAGACAGGCGTCGATCAAGCCGTTCATATGGCGCACCGACCGTTCGATCCGTTGCAGGCGCTGCACGGTCGCCTCGTCCTCCGCAGTCAGCCCCATGTTCTGGGCGGCCGTGCGGATCACCGCCAGCGGCGTGCGGAACTCGTGGCTGATCATGGCCAGGAACTGGCGCTGGGCCTCGCGGGCCGCCCGCTCCAGCGCGACCGAGGCATCGGCCATCTCCTTCGCCTTGATCAGCTCCTGTTCGAGCTGCTTGCGGCCGGTGATGTCGTTGACGGCGAGCAGCCGGGCCGGCTGGCCCTCGTAGTCGATCGGCACCATCGACACCAGCGCCCAGAACCGCTTGCCGGCGGCGTCCAGCATCTCGATCTCGGCGTTCTCCACCCGCCCGTCGCGCGCCAGCAGATCCAGCAGGCGGTCGCGGTCGGCGGGATCGTGGTAGAGGTCGCCGCCGCCCAGGGATTCCCGCGCGCGCCGGTTGGCGTAGAGCGGGGTCACGCCGGTCGCGTGGCTCAGGATGATGGCGAGCGGCACCGCCTCCAGCGTCCGGCGAAGCTGCGTCTCGCGGTCCAGCAGCGCCGCGTTGGCGCGGTCAAGCGCCGCCGTCCGCTGGGTCACCCGCTCCGCCAGATCGGCCTCGTTGCGGCGCAGGGCCACGACCAGGGCGCGCTGCGCCGCGTCTTTTTCCACCCGCAACAGGCGCAGCTGCGCCGCCATCATGGCGCCGAACAGAAGCATCTCGACCATCGGCGCGTAGACCGGCAGGAAATAGGTGGCGTCGGTCCACGGCACGAATCCGGCGTTGCGCAGCGCCGTCAGCACGTTCCCGGCGGCCAGCACCGTCCAGCCGGCGATCATGTAGCGCGCCGCCCGGTATCCTGCCAGCCAGGACTGGACGCTGGCGGCCAGACCGGCCACCAGGATCAGCAGCGCCAGATTGCGGGGGCGCAGGATCACGTCCGGTTCCAGGTCGCCATCCACGAACAGGTCGTAGACGACCAGCAGCAGGGCGCCGATCAGGATCGGCGCCCCCAGAACCGGAGCGATCCAGCGGGCTCCACGCCGCAACGGCAGCGCCGCGAACAGGAAACTGATGCCCAATATCCCCGCGACGACCAGCCACGTGAACGGGTTCTGGTCGCCGAGAACAAGATGCCGCCCCCACAGCAGCCGGTCCAGCCCGGTCATCGCCAGGATGTGACCGGCGGATGCCAGGGCGGAAGCGCCGTAGAAGGTCAGCGCCAGACTGGGCAGCGCCACCGCCAGCGCCAGCGCGACGATACCCAGCAGCACGACAAGGGTTATCAGGGCCGTGTGCACCAGATTCTCGAACTGCTCGACCCTCGTCAGCGCGGCCGGCCGCCACAGGTCGAGCGGTGCGGCCATCGACCCGGTGGTGACGCCCCGAAACCATAGGGTGTGGCGCCCGGCCGGCAGGTCGATGAGGGCGGCGTTGCGGCGGAACGGCAGCAGATGCGGAACGCTGTCGCCCAGAACGGCAATCGGCTCGGACGATGCGCTCCAGGACGCCCACACCTCCATCTGGTCGAAATTGGGCACCGACAGCGTCAGGATGCGCCGTCCTGCCGCGTGAATGGGAACCTCGATCTCGGTCCGCAGCCACATGGCGTCGCTGGTGATGCCGAGGCTGTAGTCGTGAGAGATCCGGGGAGACATGGTGAACTGGCCGACGTCCCCGCTCTGCGGATCGCGGCCTCGCAGGTCGTCGATCGACAGGCGGCGGCCGGGATCGCGCAGCATCGCGAAATCGGACAGTTCCACCCGGTCCCGCTCGTCGACCAGCACGGTCCCGGTCCCCGCCGTGACCCCCGCCACGTCCCCTGCCACGTCTCCCGTCACATCTACCGTCAGGGCGCCAGCCATGGCGGCGCCCAGGGCCAGCCACAGGGCGATGAGGCAGCCCGCCACGATCCGGTGCCGGCTCACGCGCCCATGGTCCGCTCCAGCGCGCGCAGCCCGTCCGCGACGGCCTGGGCGACGCTGTCCCAATCGCCGCGCGCCGGCTGCCGGAAGAGGCGAAGCGACGGGTACCACGGGGAGTCGTCACGTCCCAGAAGCCAGCGCCAGTCCGGCACATGGGGCAGCATCACCCAGGCCGGCCGGCCGAGCGCCCCGGCCAGATGCACCGGAGCGCTGTCCACCGAAATCAGCAGGTCGGCGACGGTCAGGATCGCCGCCGTATCCTCGAAATCGGCAATTTCGCCGTCCAGCGGTTCGATCCGCATGCCCGGCGGCGGGGCCAGCGCCTGGGCCGCCGCCGGCCCCTTCTGCAGGGCCAGGAAGGTGCCGCCATGCGCCGCCGCCAGGGGAGCGAGCCTGTCCAGCGAAGCGGAGCGGTTGGCGTCGTTGAGGTGGGTCGGCCGCCCGGCCCAGACCAGGCCGACCAGCGGTCTCGGCAGCTTGGCCAGCCGCTTGCGCCAGCGCGTCACGCGGGCCGGTTCGGCCTGCAGATAGGGGATCGGGCCCGGCAGGTCGTCGAGCGCAAGCCCCATCGCCATCGGCAGGCTCATCATTTCGCAATGCAGGTCGAAAGGCGGCGGCAGCTGTCCCCGCAGAAGCAGTTCATCGGCCCCGGACGAGCGGCGGGCGAAGCTGGCCTGGTCAGGGTTGATCTGGAGGACGACGCGGGCCTGGCTGCGCGCCTTCGCCCAACGGACCATGCGCAGGAACTGGAAGGTGTCGCCATAGCCCTGCTCGTCGTGAATCAGCAGGGTCTTGCCCGGAATGGCACGGCCGTCCCAGCGTGGGCGCTGCACGCGGCGTTCGAGCCCGGCGGTGTGCGGCATGCCGTAGCGGTGATGGTACTCCCGCCAGCCGCGCTCGAAGTCGCCGAGCAGCAGCAGGGTCTCGGACAGTTCGAAGCGCAACGACAGGTTGCCGGGGAACTTCTCCACCAGCATCTCGTAAATCTGCCGGGCCTCCTCGATGCGGCCTTGGGCGCGCACGGCGATCACCAGCATGTGCCAGCAGGTCACCGACACGGCGCCGGCCGCCAGGGCCTGGCGGGCCCGGCGCTCGGCCTGTTCCATGTGCCCGGCCGCCAGCAGGGCGCGCCCCTCGGTCTCCAACGCCTCCGGGCTGCTCATGGCCGCGCGCTCCCGTCACAGGACAGCGCCTGGACCAACGGTGCCAGATGCTCCGCCAGCGCCTTTCCGCGCCCGACGGCGTCGGAATGGATCGGCCGGCGGACCTGGACCGCGCTCGCGGTGGTCACCCGCCGCCGGGTGCGGTGGAAGTCGAGGCAGGCCGGATCCCACGCCACCCCACAGAAGGCGAGCAGCCGCCGCACCTCGGCCTCCGGTTCGGCGACCAGCGCCTCGTAATCCAGCTCCAGGAAGCGGTCCGGCGGCAGCACCCGCCGCCAGTGCGCCATCAGCCGCTCGTAGGCCCGGTGGAAGCGACCCAGCTCGGCCAGGTCGTAGGTGAAGACGTTCTGGTCCTGGAACAGGCGGGTGTAGTTGGACAGGCAGCAGTCCAGCGCGTCGCGGCGGCAGTGGACGATGCGGGCGCCGGGAAGCGCCAGGGCGATCAGCCCGCCGTAGAGGAAGTTGAGCGGCATCTTGTCGACCAGCCGGACGGCATCGCCGGCCAAGCCGCTCACCTGATCGAGATAGCGCCGGCCCAGCTCGGCCAGATCGTCGGGGCTGGCCGCCTCCACCAGGGCGGGATAGGGCACCGGCCGGCCGTCGGGCAGGGTTACCCGGTTGACGATCTGCTCCAGGACCGACAGTTCGCCGGCCCCGTGAACCGCCGGATGCGAGGCGAGGATCTGCTCGACCAGGCTGGTGCCGGAACGCGGCATGCCGACGACGAACACCGGCAGCTCCGACGGGTCGGCGGAGGGTGCCGCCCCCACGGCCAGCCGTTCCGCCGGAAAGGCTTGCGCGATGGCGTCGATCCACCGTTCCGTGGCCGCCGCGTCGAAGTCGAGCGCGCTCCGCTTCAGCGCGTTGCCGCTGGCGAAATGGGCGAAGGCGCGCTCCGTGTCGCCGGCCTCCAGCCGGGCCGCGCCCAAGGTGAAATGCAGCATGGTGCGGTCGTCGCGGCCCAGGCCCGAGGGCGCGTCCAGCATCGCTTCCAGCCGGGCGGCCTCGTCGTCGCCGCAGGGCAGCAGGTCCACCGCGCCGTACCAGGCCGCTCCGCAGCGGGGAAAGCGCCGCCGCGCCTCGGCGAAGGCGGCGGCCGCCTCTTCCAGGCGGCCGAGCTGGGTCAGCAGGATGGCGCGTCCGATCAGCCCGGCCGCCCCGCTGTCGCCGTCCGCGGCGGCGGCCTTGCCGAAGGCGTCCAGCGCCTCGTCGTAGCGGTCCATCGCCTGCAAGGCGGCCCCCGCGGCGTTGAGAATGGC
>JAEZID010000356.1 GCA_023416195.1 Pseudomonadota bacterium
TGTTCAGATCGCCCTGGGCCAGCGCGCTCAGCACCGCGCCCAGATCGCCGATGACCGCTTCCACCGTGTCGGTCAGGCGGTTGATGCCCTCCGACATGGTCCGGTAGAAGCCGTCCTTGTCGGCCAGATCGAGGCGGCGCGACAGGTCGCCCTTCGACACGCCGTCGATCAGGGTGGCGATCTCCTGGCCGATGGCCTTTTCGCGGGCGCGCTGGGCTTCGTCGGCGCGGCGCTCGGCCTCCAGCCGTTCGCGCTCGGCCTCGTCCATTTTCTTCTTGGCGATGGCGTTGTCCTTGAACACCTCCACCGCCTTGGCCATCCGGCCGATCTCGTCCCGATTGGCCAGCGCCGGAATGGTCACGGTCAGGTCGCCGTCGGCCAGCTTGGTCATCGTCCCGGTCATGTCCAGAACCGGACGGACGATGGACCGCGCCACGGCCCAGGCCAGCAGCAGACCGACGGCGATCGCGATGCCGGCGATGGTCATGTTGGCGGTGAGGGTGCGGTCCATGCCGCCTTCGGTCGAGGACAGCACATCCTCACGGTCCTTCGTCTCGATGGACACGGTGCGGTCGGACAGGTCGGCGAACTCGGCGCCCATCGCCCCCATCTTGTCCACCAGCTTGGCGCTCTCGACGACCACGGCGGCGGTCTGCTGGAAGAGCTCGACGTAGCGGTCGGACAGCTGGTCGGCTTCCTGCGCCATGCGCTTGCGCGCCGGGCTGCTCAGCCGGCCTTCGACATCGCGGATCGCCTCATTGAAGGCGTCGTTGCGCGCCGAAACCTCGGCGGCGGCCTTCTCGTTGGGGCTGGAGAAGAAACGCAAGGCGGCCATGCGGGCCAGCAGCAGCTTTTCCTGGGCGAGGCCGGCCAGCGCCGCCCCTTCCATGTCGCCGTCCGCCATGGCGCCGGTGACCAGCTGCGACATGGTCTCGCGCGCCTTCTCGCCGGCCGGAACGAGCTGATTGTCGTACAGGCTGTCACGGCGCTGGCGCATTTCGACGATCTTGCCGAAGTCGACGACATAGGCGTCGAACAGCTGGTTCATGCGCTCCAGGTTGGTGCGGCGCTCACCCGTCGTCCCCTCCAGCGCGGCGCGCAGCTGCTTGCCCATGCTGGCCTGCACCTTGCGCACCTGCTCGGCGACCTTGGGGTCCCCGGTGATGGTGTAGTTGTAGGCCAGCCGGCGCATCTGCGCCACGTTGCCGTCGATGTCGATGACCTGGATCGAATGATTGCTCACGGCGGCGTAGGACTGGAAGCCGTCGCGCGCCGCGCCCAGACCGCGCACGCCGACGGCGACGACCACCACGAGCAGGAGCAGCACCGCCAGGAACCCGAAGTAAATACGGGTCCCGACCTTGAAGCGCCCCGCCAGACTGCTTGCCTGCATGGAACTGATCCTTTGACTGCGAACCGGCGGCGAACCGACCGTCACCGGTGTACCTTGCGCGCGTCGACCCGGAGACGGCCTTGACAAGGCCACCCAGGCGTCCGCTGACGCGAGGTGCGTAAAATGCCAGATATCAGGATTTGATTAGCAAAGGGTTTCCACACCGTTACCGGCCCGAGGAAACATCCGCACTTTGCAATAAAAATGCAGCGCTCCCCAGCCGCCCTTTCCGTTCCTTCCAGCGGGGCCGCGCGCTTCCCCCAGACTCGCGCCAATTGGCGCCCGAGCACCATGGCCGGCGGGCATTCCCGGCCCTTTCACAACGCGCGGCCATCCATCCCGACATCCGCCGCAAACAACAAATCAACAATCACCGGTCGCGAACCATACTGGGTTATGACATTTAAGAAACGCCTTCCATTCAGTAATTTCAAAGTTTTCACTTGATTGCACCGAAAAGATGTGTGAACATAGTCCTGTTTAATAGATAGACTAAACAATCGCTTTCAAAGCATTGGAGTGCCGGGGCATGAAAGAACCGACGGCGCGCAAAAGAGGGCGGCGCGGATCGCCCGAATCCTGGTCAGTCGATGCGCATGTCGGACAGCGCGTTCGCATGCGACGGACCTTGCTGGGAATGAGCCAGGAAAAATTGGGCGAAGCCATCGGCCTGACGTTTCAACAGGTGCAGAAGTACGAGCGCGGCTCGAACAGAATATCCGCCGGAACACTTTACCGTCTGGGACAGGTGCTCAACGTCCCCGTCAGTTTCTTCTTCGATTCATATGACGATCTTCATAGCCCGGGCCGCCGGGCGGACGACGAGGACTCCGACACGATGTCCGAAAGCGTCATCAGCCGGCGGGAAGCCCGCCTTCTCCGCCTGTGGCGCGCCGCTCCGGCCCATGTGGCGGATGAACTGCTCTCCCTGCTCGGCAGCATTTCCCCCGACCTGCGCGAGGCGCAGGACGCCCTTCAGGGCGTTGTCGGGGACGATGCCGACCCGGCGCCGGCCGCGACGAACGACGCGCCCGCCGGACGTTCGGCCGCATCCCGCGAGCCGCCCGGCCGGGCGAAGAGCAAACCCGCCAGCAAGACGCGGCGGCGCCACGGCGCCGTGTGGGATCCGGCGGACATTTACCACGCCGCGAAGGCTCCGCCCCCGACGCGCTGACGCGCGGCCGTTTCGATCGGAAGCGAACGCCAGTTAACAGCGAACGTCAGCTCGCTTCAGAACCGCAGGATCGCGGCGGTCGAGGCGCCGGAGGGCAAGTCGCCCTTGTCCACCACATGGACTTCCCCGCCGCGCATCAAGGTCTCGGTGGTGGCGTGCTCGACGAGATCGATGGAGCCGTCGGTCGGCCGATGATGCGGGAAGGCCCGATGGTAGTCTTCCCGGTAATGCCCCCAGACCTTGTCGTTTCCCGCCACCAGCAGGACGCCGACGCGGCCTTCGCGGGCGGCGACCATGACCTCGTCGGTGCGGGTCGTCGTCCGCTCGGCGGTGGCGCGGTCGCCGGCCAGCGCGTTGAAATGCTCCAGCGCCGCCCGCCGGGTCTGCTCGAACATCGGCCGGACCACCTCGTAGGCGCGCCGGTGCAGGTCCTCGGGCTCCAGCGCGTCGGGGTTGGCGAACACGCCCCGCTCGATCAGCGCGCGCGGATGCGTGTCCTTGCGGACATGGCCCTGGATTTCCTCTTCGGCGATCAGGACCAGCGGCCCGTGAAACAGCTTCAGGTGCTCCTGCACCTTGGCGCAGACCCGCCCGACATAGGCGATGAGGTGGGCCTTGCGCAGTTCCTCCGGATCCTCGCCGAAGTTGTGCGTCTTCACCATGGCGGCGCCGCTGCGTCCGGCGCGGTCGCCGTGGCGGGCCGGCGGAGCGGAATGCAGGCTGTTTTCGTCGTAGTCGGTTTCGGCGTGGATTTCGGCCACGCCGTGCGGCAGCTCCACGTCCTCCTCGGCAAGGCCGTGGCGGGTTGCCGAGAACAGGCGCGCCCGGCCGGCGGTGACGGTCAGGATCATGAAGTTCCCGTCGTCCGCCAACAGCGGCAGCAAGGGCCGCAACGTGAAGCGGGAATTGACGGTCACCTCTTCCGGCAGCTCGATCGGCACGCGGTAAATCTGGCAGATCCCCCGGGCCACGAAGACGGCCAGCCCTTTGTCCTGGTGGCGCCAGAACTCGCCCTGGTCGAGCAGGGCCGCGACCGGCTTCATGAAGGTCTCGGCGTCCGGCCGCCGCATGCCGTGCTTCTCGACCAGTTGATCCTGCACCTTGGCCGTCAGGTTCCGGAGCCGGACCACGTCCTGGCGGATTTCACGCCCGGCGATGTGGGTGGGCATGAAGATGGACACCGCCGGAGCGGCATCGACGGCCAAAAGCCGTTCGAGATCGCTTTTCTTGAACATCGCCATCCCCGCGCTTGTGCGTTGGAGCCTGCCGGCAGCAACCGAAGCCTCGGGCGATGGTTCCTATCCCCTACCGTCAGGTCAGGAGGGAGGCGGAGCAGGCGTCACCAGGTCCGGACCGGCCCCACGTCGATGTGAACGAAGCCGCTGCGCGGGTAATAGCCGACGCCACCGGCGCCCAACCCCTTCGCCACCTCGGCGATGGCCTTCAGCTCGACGTCGGGCAGCATCACGTCCACGGCCATGCCGCGGGTGTGATAGCTTTCCTTCGCAACGCCGCGCGACCGGCGGCGGGCCATGGCGTTGGTGCGGCGGGACCGGAAGCCGCAGACCACCCGGAACGGCTCGTCGCTGTCCAGCGTCTGGTGCACGCGGGCCAGCGCGTCGAACAGGCGAGGATCGAACCGGCAGACCTGCTTGGCGCGATGGTCGCGCAGCAGCACGTCCAGCCGCTTCAGCGCGTCGGCCCTGTAGGCGCCGTCAGCCCAGTAGACGCCGTCGAAACGCTCGTTGGTGTTGATGTTGTGCAGGGCGATGCGGCGGACGCCGCCGACCAGGGGGGCGCCGGACAGGGGGGCGGCCTGAGCCGGAGCCCCGGTCACCAGGGCCGGCGCGGCGAAGGTCGTCAGAGCCGCGGCGGCGAAGGTCAGAAACCCACGGCGCCCGATCTCCGGCGCCTTGCGATCGTCATCCCCCAAAGGCATCCCCACCCCTCAATGCATTTGGCGTTCGAAACGAACCGGCCAACTTCGCCGGCTGGTCCCTACCGCTGGTTTGGATGACCCCAAAATATTGTGGTCATACCCAGCAACTATCCGTATAGGGGAGGGTCAGATCATAATCAACCCGATTTTGCCCAAAAAGATCACAAACCTGGCGGACCCGGATAGGCGGCGCCTATCCGGCTCGGCCGGGCTGATTCGGCAGGAAGGTCACACTTCCGTTCCGAAAGAGGGATCCGACGCACGTCGCCTCGCCAGCATGGACTTGGGTGTATAAATTATGAGTGGAGATTCGGCGAACCGGAATCGGGTACGGATTCCGGCAAGTGAGGACGGCAGGATGCGCGTAACCGAGATGCTTCCCGCAAAGCGGACCTTTGCCGCGCTGGTGCTGGCGGTGACCGTCATTGCCGGAGCGGCCCCGGCCCGCGCCGCCTCCTACCGCGACACGCTGACCGGCTGGGCCGCCCGGCTGGACGCCGTCGCGGCGGAGCTGGAGTCCACCCCTGACCAGCCGATCACCCGCATCGGCTCCGGCGCCACCCTGAAGAAGGGCGCGAGCGGGGAGCGCGTCGGGCTGCTGACGCAGCGCCTGATCGAACTCGGCCACCTGTCGGCCGACCAGCGGACCGAGCTTTTCGACGCGACGGTGGACGCCGCCGTGCGCGCCTTCCAGCAGGCCCAGGGGATGAAGATCGACGGGCTGGTCGGCGGCGGCACGCGCGTCGCGCTCGACCGCTCGCCCAAGGAAGCCGCCGCGCAGATGCGCCGCAGCGCCACCGCCATGCGGGAGTTCCGCGATACCGAGCCCGACACCATCCTGCTGGTGAACCTGCCGAGCCAGACCACCACGCTGGTGCGCGGCGGGGAGGAGGCGCTGACCATGCGCGCCATCGTCGGCCGTCCGTCGCGCGAAACGCCGCTGCTGCGCGATCAGATCACCCACATCATCGTCAACCCAACCTGGACCGTGCCGCCGACCGTGCTGAAGGAGGACAAGCTGCCGATGCTGCGCGCCAAGGGCACGCCGGGCATCGACCACGCGGCGGTCTATCTGGACGGTGAACAGGTGGAGCCGGGGACGGTCGATTGGCACGGCGTGTCGCCGGGGCGCGTGCGCATCGTGCAGCAGCCGGGCGATCACAACGCGCTGGGCCGTTTCCGCTTCAACCTGACCAACCCCTACAACATCTATCTGCACGGCACCAACGAGCCGCGCCTGTTCGACCGCGAGATCCGCACCATCAGCTCGGGCTGCGTGCGGCTTCAGGACGCCCGCCACATGGCCGAGATCCTGCTGGCCGACGTGAACATCGCGCCGGACCGCCTCGACCGCATGCTGAACAAGCCGGAGCCGCAGTGGGTGAAGCTGGCCCGCCCGGTGCCGGTGCGCTTCGTCTACTGGACCGCGACGGTCGAGGAAAGCGGGCAAACCGGCGACGGGCAGACGGGTGGGGGGCAGACGGGTGAGGGCCGCATCCGCCTGCACCCGGACGTCTACGACCTGATCGAGGAGACCACGCCGGTGTCCGCCCAGGCCGCGGCGGAGCGGGCGTAAGAAGCCCCCTTCCCCGCGTCGCGGGTGAGGGGGCGCGGGTGAGGGGGCTTTGAGTTTCCCTCCACCGCCGAAGCGGGAGAGGGTCAGGGAGGGGGGAAGGACGCGCTTACGACGCGTGTAGTTCCGTGTCGGACCCCGCCGCGCGCCAGACCTTCGAGGCGGTCGGGCCGGTGTCGCCGGTGGTCTCGACGTATTTCACCGGGTCGCCGGTCTGCAATTCCTCCATGTCCACGTTGATGCAGCTGTTGCGGTGGAAGTACAGCTGCGTGCCGGTGTTGGTCGTGATGAAGCCGTGGTCCTCGTTGGGGTAGAGCTGGGACACGCGGCCCGGCTGCTCCGGCTCGTGGGTCTTCACGTCGCGGCGCAGCTTGTCCTTGTATTCCTTCAGCTGGCGCTCGGCGGCCTCGAAGGCGTCGCGGATCGAGGTGCGGGCGTCCGGGTTGGCGTAGCGTTCCTTCGCCTTGTTCGGCTTGCGGCTGACCACGATGTCCTGGCCGGGAACCATCAGTTCGATGTGCACGTCGAAGACGTTGCCGGTCTTGTGCTGACGGTGCTGGTGCTCCACCGCAACCCGCATGCCGACCAGCCGGTCGAACAGCTTTTCCAGCTTCTCCGCGCGTTCGCGGATGTAGGTCTCCAGCTCCGGCTGGGTCTCCATGTTGTGGAAGGCGATTTCCAGGTTCGTGTCCATCGCTGGTTCCTCGTGTTCTGTCAGGCGCGGGAAGGGCGTGGGCGGTCTTCGGAGCGGGAACCGGCCTCGTCCGGCCGCTCGGGCCAGGCGTCGCGGTCGCCGCCGCCGGGGATCTGGAACTCCTCGCCCTGGTCGGCGACGCCGGGCATTTCGCCCTGGTTGGCCATGCTCAGAACCGGTTCCACCGGCTCCGTGCGGGTGGCCGTGTCGTCGGGGCCGCGCGCCGGGTTCGGCATCAGCGTGTCCCGATAGTTGTCCTCGATGGCGATCTCCTCGCTGGCGAGCGTCCAGTGATCGTCGGCGCGGCCCTCCGGCCGGCCCTCGCGTTCCCAGATCTGGTGGGCGCGCTGGCGAATCCGGCCGTCCAGATCCTTCGCCGAATCCTGTCCGAAGTCCTCGGCCATCCGGGTTCTCTCCTTGCTCTTGGTGCGCTTTCGCGGATGTGCGACGGGGGGTGCGGCAACCTTAACCGGATGGCCCCCGCCTTGGTTCCGCAACCGCCGGCACACGCGGATTGCGACATTTCACAAACGTGGCAGCAGTTTGCTTGCAAAGCTCTCCATACGGCGGCAATCATTTGAATCATTTGAACCGGTAATGATCCTCAAGTGCGATCGGGGGATTCACACATGATGGAGGTTGAAGTGCGGAGGTCCGGTCGGCGCTTCAGCGTGCGTTCGCGGTTGTTCGGAAAGGTCGGTCCCCTGCCCGCTTCGGCCCCACGGGCGGACAACGCCGCCGAGCTGCGACTGCGACGCGTTCACAAGGCCGCCGTGGTGGCCCTGGCCACGCTCGCCGAGCACAAGGACCCCTTCGCCGCCCAGCACATCATGCGCGTCTCGCGCCTGACCGACGAGATCGCGCGGGTGCTGCAATCAGGCCCCTATGGCGATCAGGTCAGCGCCCGCTTCCGCGAAGACCTGCGCGTCGCCAGCATGCTGCACGACGTCGGCAAGGTGACCATCCCGGACGGCATTTTGCAGAAGCCCGGCCGCCTCGACCCCGACGAGCGGGCGGCCATGCAGAAGCACAGCCACAACGGCCGCACCATCCTGTCCCGCGCCGCCCGCCTGTCGGAGGCCGGCGGCTATCTGGCGCTGGGGGCGGAGATCGCCGGCCACCACCACGAGAAGTTCGACGGATCCGGCTATCCCTATGGACTGGCGGGGACGGCCATTCCCCTGTCGGCGCGCATCGTCGCCGTGGCCGACGTGTTCGACGCACTGACCCACCGCCGCTCCTACAAGGACGCCTGGCCGGCGGAGGAGGCCACGGCCTACGTCCGCGACCGCGCCGGCAGCGAGTTCGACCCGGTGGTGGTGGAGGCCTTCCTGGCGGTGATGGAGGCGCGCACCGCCGTCACCATCATCCAATGGACCGACGCGATGAGCGTCGGCGTCGAGGATCTGGACAACGACCACCGGGTGCTGATCGACCTGATGAACCAGCTGGCCGGGGCCGACGCCCGTCGGGACCGCATCAACCTGGAGGCGGTTCTGGACGAGCTGGTGGACTACACGGTCTTCCACTTCGAAAAAGAAGAGGGCTATCTGGAGCGTGCCGGCTATCCCGCCCTGGAAGGCCACCGCCGGCTGCACGCCCAACTGACCGAACAGGTCTTCGCCATCCGCCGCAGGGTGGTCGCCTCCACCCAGACTGAACTGGGGGACGAGGTTCTGGCCTTTCTCAGCAACTGGCTTCAGGAGCACATCCTGAAGACCGACGCGCTTTATACCCGCCATCTCGTTCCGGCGGCGCCGGACGGGAAATCGTGAGGCGCGATTCTCCAAAAGATGGATGCTGTTTGAATTAATACCAAAGCGGTGGTATTGCACGTGGACGGATGATCGGTCCCGCAAGACTTGGCCGGGCCAACAGACGGGACACACGATCTTGAGTGCATTGCCGCCACCCGCCGACAGGGCCGACGCGCCTCGCTCTCCCGGTTTTCCTGGTTTTCGTTGCATCGCATCCGCCGTTTCCGCTTTGGCGCTGCTGGGATCCCTCGCGCTGGGATCCACCGCGCAGGCGGCGGGAACCACGTCGCTGCTGCAACTCGGCCTGTTCCAAAAGGAAGGCGAAGCGTCCTGGGCGTGGCAGAAATTTCAGCGCGGCCAGCCCGCGCTGGCGGAAGGGCTGACGCCGAAGGTCGTCCCGCTCGACCCCAAGCGGCAGGGCGGCGGCGTGGCCCTGCGCGCCACGGCGCCCGCCGGGATCGACGTCCGGGCGCTCTGCCGCCGCATGGTCGGCGCCGGCTTCGGGTGCCTCGTGCTGGAGGAGGCTGCGGCTCCAAAGCCCGAGGCCCCCGCCGCCCCCGTCACCGCGACGCCGATGCCCGCCCCGGTGCCGGCACCCGCCCCAACGCCCGTCACTGTCGCGGCGCTGCCACCCAAGGCGCCGCCCGCGCCCGTCACCCCGCCGCCGGAGACCGTCACCTACAGCGAGGAAGACGCCCGGACGATGAACGCCATCGAGAAGGTCGGGCGCCGCAAGGGCCGGCTGGGCGCGGTGATCCCGGACACGCCCTTCGACGTGATGCCGGCGACGCTGAAGCGGGAGAACTGGAACCTCTGCGCGCTCACCTTCGACGACGGCCCGCACCGGGTGGTGACGCGGCAGATCCTCGACGTGCTGAACCGCGAGAAGATCCGCGCCACTTATTTTCCCGTGGCCAAGGTCGCCGCCAACCATGGCGACGTGATCCGCGACTTCCTCGCCGCCGGGCACGAGATCGGCAACCACAGCCTGAGCCATTCCGACCTGCGCGCCCTGCCGCCGGACTCCCAGCGTTTCGAGATCGCGGAGGCCAACCGCATTCTGCGCGGCTTCGGCGCCGACCCGGTGCTGTTCCGTCCGCCCTACGGGCGCTACACGCTGGACCTTCTGGCCATCGCGCGCGAGGAGAAGATGGCGCCCGTTCTGTGGACCGTGGACACCCGCGACTGGCAGTCGCGCGATCCCGACAAGATCGTGCAGCACGTCAAGACGGCGGCCGGCACGGGCAGCGTGCTGCTGCTCCACTCCACCTACCCCTCGACGCTGAACGCCCTGCCCCGCGTGATCGACGAGATGCGCGCCAAGGGCTGCGAGTTCGTCACCCTGTCGGAATGGATCGAGCGGATGCGCCTGCTGGCCCACCCGCATCTGGTCAACGCCAGCGAGCCGATGGTGAACGCCAGCGCCCCGATGCCGACGACACGGAACTGACGGGACGGAACTGACCGTTAACGCCCGGTCTTCTGCTTGCGGTTCTGGGTGTACTTGCGGATGGTGGCCTCGATCTCCGGGGCCAGCATGTTCCATTCACCGACCACCTTGCCGTCCTTGATCTCGTTGACGCCGATGGTTGCCGGGAAAGTGAATTTCCCGCAATCGTCGTCCACGCGGATGGTGATCCGGGCGGTCTGCCCCTTGACCAGCGAATCGTCGAAGTTCGTTGCGACGAAGCCCTTGGTGGTGATGGCCGCCAGGGGAAAGTTCTTGCTGTCCACCTCGATGAAGCTGCCGCCGGAGACCTTGCGGCGTGCGGGCGCGGCCGGCTTTTTCTTTTCAAACACCGTGATCTTCAGAAAATCGAAGACGCCCATCCCAAGCTCCCGCTGCTCATGCCGCCCGTCCTTCGGACGGCGCAATTTAAGCCCGGAGCACCCTTGCGGGGCAACCACTTCCGTCAGCCCGAATGTCGCGGCCCTTACTCCCCGGCCCGCAGCCAGGCAGCGTGCGCCCGCCGGGCGCACAGAAGGGCGAAGGGCAGCAGGATGACCAGCACGGCGGCCATGCCGACCAGCGCGGACAGCATCCCGGCCGGGTCGGACAGCGTCAGGCGGGAGGCCAGATCGACCATCAGGTGAAGAATCAGCGCGGTCAGGGCCGTCGCCGAAAAGGCGGGCGAGGCGTAGGACGGCAGGCAGCCCTTCCGCGCCCGGCTGGCGACGGCCGGTTTCGCCCAGAAGCGCCGGCGCGCGCGGGACGAGGTTTCGAAGGCTTCCGGCCCAAAGACATCCAGCATGGGCACCCCCCTTTTCGCAGCACCCCTTGCATCGCATCCCTTGCGACGCACCCGTCGCCTCTGGCCCGCGTGCCCCGCCGGGATGGGCGATCACCACTATAACGGGGAAACATCGCGATGCCTCGCATCTAAAGTATTTACCCCCATCGACCGGCTCAACAACCAAAGGTCATGGCAAAAAGGGGGGATCACACCTCCGGCGTAGCTCTCCACAGAGTCTGTGGATAACTATGTTGACAAGGATGCGCATACTCCGATTCGCCACAGGCGCCGTAAGGCCCGCGCCCGGTTTGCCTAATTTTTGGGCAACGCAGTCAAACCATTGAAATGGCGCGCAAATTCCGAAAGAGCCGGATCGGAACCCGTTCGTCCGTGTCAACCGGAATTTCGCCACCCACCCCCTGCGTCATGATTTCGCGGGGGTCTGTGCCCTGTTGACAACTGAATGTTCGACGCCCCCGCAAGAGGCACCCCTTATGTCTTTCGTGTATATGGAGGCAGGCCTTTTGCCCGGGGCAGCCGGGGCCCTGCGACTGGCAAGACCAAGGCACGGGATCGCGCCGGTTCGTCGGAGGGAACGCAAGAAGCGCCGAAGAACGGGTGGAGGCGAGCGGCTTCGGCCGCTCATACGGCCGGCACATGAATGCTTCATGGTCGGCCGGCCGTATGACCCTCTCGCACGTTGCTGCGCAACGTGCTGCCGGGTTTGAACCGAAGGCGTTTGATGGAACCCATCAAACGCCTTCGATATCAATCCCCGCGCCCTATCCTCTCGGCGCTTTCCGCTTTCGTTCCTGGCGGGTTGCCTTTCCTATGCCCAAGGTGGACTTGCCAGAAACAGATTTGCCGGCGGCCGCGGGGTCACCCGCTGACCGGAACGCCCTCGGTCAGCGTGACGGTCACGGCGGTGCCGCCACCGGGCTTGCTGTACACGCGGATGGCGCCGCCCATGCGCTCGACCAGCGCCTTGGAGATCAGCAAGCCGAGGCCGCTGCCGATCTCGCCGTCCGCGCCGGGGTTCGCGTGGTGATGATCGATGCGGAACAGGTTGGGCTGAACGTCCTCAGGAATGCCCACCCCGTTGTCCTGCACCCGGATGGTCACCTGTCCGTCCACTGCCGTCGCCGACAGCATGACGATGCTGCCCGACGGCGAGAAGCGCACCGCGTTCTCGATCAGGTGCCGCAGCACCGTCGTCAGGCCGGACAGGTCGGCCAGCACGGAGGTGGCGACGATGCGGTTGACCACCAGGATGTCGCGCGCGCGGGCACGCCGCTCCAGCTCCTCCAGCACATCCTGGAGCAGGCCGCCCACCTCGTAGACCCGCAGTTCCATGGGAATCTGGTTCAGCTGGAGACGCGACCACAGCGACAGATTCTCGATGGTGCGCATGATCTGCCGGCCGGCGTCGGTGCACAGGTCGGCGTATTCGCGCACATCGCCCGACGTCCCGTCGGTCGAAATCATCTGCGTGGCGCCGAGGATGGCGCTGAGCGGGTCCTTCAGATCCTGGCAGATCTGACCGAGGAAGCGGTTCATGCGCGACACGGAGTCGGCCAGCTGTTCCCGCTGCGCCTCGCGCTGCACCTCCTGCTCATGGCGGCGCGAGATGTCGGTGACGAAGATGCAGGCGCCCATGGCGGTGCCGTGCTCGTCGTCCAGGCGGGAGTCGTTGAAGATCGTGTAGAGCGGCTGCCCGTCCGCCCGCTGCAGGGCGATGTCGTAGGTGCGGTGGGGAACGAGGTCCCGCATCACCATCTGCCGCTCCAGGATGGGCCGGCATTCCGCCGACACGTAGCTGAGCAGGTGGGTGCCGACCAGTTCCCCCTCCCGGTAGCCCAGCATCGCGCAGAGCGCCGGGTTCACGTAGACGGTGACGAGGTCGCGGTCCACGACCCAGCAGCCTTCGGACGTGTGTTCCAGAACCGTGCGATCGAGATTGTCCCAGCCCGATGTCCTTCGCGCAGCTTTCGGCAACAACGTCAACATGGCTCCCTCCTGCTCCGTCCGGCTCAAGGGTACTCTTATTGCGCGAGCATCTTCCGTTTGTCCGATAACAAATAGTACCCACAGAAATTGCCGCCGATCAACAAAAGGGATTTTTCACTTTCGTGAAGATTTAAAGAGCGTTTCGAGGATCAATAAAATTTTATCTTTCAAACCCGCAACATTTCTTGCCTCACCATCGCAAGCACCCGCACAGTTGACGCAGTATTGATTTTGAGAACTGACGCAGACGGGAAGATCAACCAAGAAAAATGGCGCGACGACCCTGGACGGCCACAAAGTCGCCGCCTTGATATAGACCCTAAACCTTCTTCGCCGCCTTACGCTTTTGTGACATCCTGCTGGGGGGCGGTCGCCGCCCAACAGCGCAACACCTCCGCCACGCTCCACGCCTGGGAAATGCAGCCGCGCGGCCGGAACGGCGGTTCGGCATCGAATATTTCCGCGATGGTGCCGATCCCCGCCTCGTCGAGGTGCGGCAAAAAGTCCTCCAGCAGCCGGCGGGCGCCCTCGCGGTCCTCCGGGTGCAGTTTCAGCCACGCATCGACGTAGGGGCCGATCAGCCAACCCCACACCGTTCCCTGGTGATAGGCGGCGTCGCGCGCCCGCAGGTCGCCGAAGTATTTCGGCTTGTAGTCGCGGCTTCCCGGCGCCAGCGAGCGCAGTCCCACCGGGGTCAGCAGGCGGGTGCGCACCGTCTCCACCACCGGGTCCCACCGCGAACGGTCCAGCACCGGGTTGTCGAGCGAAACGGCGAAGATCTGGTTCGGCCGGCAGGCGGCGTCGTCCCCCTGCTCCCCGTCCACCACGTCGTAGAGATGGCCGGCGGGCTCGCACCAGAAACGCCGGTTGAAGGAAACCCGCGCCTGCTCGGCCAGTTCCTCCAGCGGCCGGGCGGCGGCCTCGCCCTCCTCCACCAGCCACTGGGCGGTCAGGCGCAGCGCGTTGTACCACAGGGCGTTGATCTCCACCGCCTTGCCCCGGCGGGGGGTGACCACCCAGTCCTCTACCTTGGCGTCCATCCAGGTCAGCTGATAGCCCTCCTGCCCCTGGCGCAGCAGGCCGTCGTCGTGGTCCACCCCGATGCCGAAGCGGGTGCCGCGCCGGTGGTGGTCGATGACCTCGACCAGCTTCGGCAGCAGCAGTTGCAGCGTGTGCCGGTCGCCGGTGGCGCGCAGATAACGGTTCAGCGCGTGGAAGAACCACAGCGTCGCATCGGCGGTGTGGTACAGCCCCTCGTCCTTGCCGTCGGGGAACATGTTGGGGATCAGTCCCTGGCGGATGTAGTGCGCGAAGGTGCGCAGGATCCAGCCCGCCTCGACATGCCGTCCGGTGGTCAGGGTCAGCCCCTCCAGGCTGATCATCGTGTCGCGGCCCCAGTCGGTGAACCAGTGATAGCCGGCGATCACCGTGCGCACCTCGTCGCCCTCGGCCCGCGCCCGCATCTGGTCGGCGACGCGGCCCGCCGGCACGAAGATGAAGCTGTCGGCGGACAGCACCAGTTCCGCCATCGCCCCCGTCCGCAGGGAGGGGTGCGCGGTGTAGACCAGCCGCCGCCGCCGCTCCGCCTCGAAGCGCAGCACGTCGTTCGGCGGCAGGGCCCAGATGCGCTGCCAGGATTCGGTCGCCGCGACGAAGGTGACGCTCTGCCCCTGCGACAGGTGCCCGCTGAAATAGCCGGGCGTCCAGAGCGAGCCGCGCGACTCGTACCCCCGGTCCGCCTCCACTTGATAAAAGACGTCGCGCCGGGCGCCGCCGTCCAGCGTCATGGGCAGTTCCGCCCCCTCGATCGCCATGCGCAGCACCGGCAGGCCCGGCCCGGCCTGCACCTCGTACTCGTGGCCGCGCGCGGTGATGCTGTAGTCGCGGGCCAGCGGCTGGTCCACCGCCGCTTCCAGCGTGCGCAGCGCCAGCACCGGCCGCAGCCGCAGCCGGACCGGCTGCGGCGCCTTCAGGATCCGGTAGGTGACGTGCACGATGTTCTGCCGGTGCGGCAGCACCACCTGCTTTTCGATCACCACGTCCCCGATCTCGAACCGCCACACCGGCAGGCCCGATTCCATGCGGAATTCGGCGAGGTTGCTGACCCAGCCGTCGTTCCGCGGGTCCGTGTCGGGGTTGTGGCTGCTCAGCCGGCATTCGGTGCCGTCCGCCTGGATCAGCACGTCGTTCACCTGGCTCAGCATCACGACGCGGCCCAGCGGGGCCGGCAGCGCCGCCACCAGAAGCCCGTGGTAGCGCCGCGTCACCGCCCCCGAAATGGACGAGGACGCGTAGCCGCCCAGCCCGTTCGCGACCAGCCATTCACGGGTGAGGGCGGCGTCCGGCGAGGATCGCAGGACGTCGCGCCCGATCTTGCGGACGAAGTCAGCCATGGGCCTCCTTACGTGGTCTCGGTGTCCGTCTGTCTCTTTGGTGCCAGCACCATGTCTTTCGGTGCCAGCACCAGGGCGGCGTGGCCGGGAATGCGCCAGGTATCGCGCACCTCCACCGGCGCCGTGCCGCAGCCGCCGTAGCGCGTCGATTCGCTGGACCACAGCAGGTCCCACCCCAGGCCCGCCGGCGGGGCGAGCAGCGGTTCCGGCACCACATCCAGGGTCAGGTCCCGGCCCAGATTGACCAGCAGCAGCCGGTCGTCGCCCTCTTCCCCGAAGAAGCGCAGCACGAACGCATCCTCGGCCAGCACCGCGCCGTCCAGCCCGCCGACCCTCTGCGCGCTGAACACCGGATCCTCCCGGCGCAGGCGCAGCAGGTCGCGATGCAGGTTCCAAGTCTCCGCGTGCATTTCCCGCTCCGCGTGGTTCAGCTTGGACTTGCGGAAGGTTTCCTCGTCCTGCGGCTTCCTCAGGCAGGCGCGCATCTCCGGCGTGGCGAGGCTGGGGAACTGGGACAGGAACTCGGCCCGCCCTTCCTCCACCTTCCCGGCCAGCCAGGGCTCATGGTCGGCGAAATAGTAGAAGGGGCTGCTGGCCGCGAACTCCTGCCCCTGGAACAGCATCGGCGTGCCGGGGCCGAGCAGCGTCAGCGCCGTCATCGCCTTGCAGCGCCCCGGCGAGGTCAGCGCGTGGGCGCGCAGCCCCTTGCCGGAGTTGGCGATCTGGTCGTGGTTCTGGATGAAGGTCACGAAGGCCGGGCGCGGCAGCCCGAAGGCCGGCATGCCCCGGCGTTTGCCCTGCCAGCGGTACCACTGCCCCTGATAGAGGAAGCCGTGCTTCATGGCGGAGACGAACTCCTGCGGCGTCCCCCGGTAGTCGGTGTAGTAGGCCTCGTTCCGGCCGGTCAGCGCGACCATGGCCGAATGGTGGAAGTCGTCGTTCCAGATGGCGTCCAGCCCGCAGCCGCCCTGCTCCACCGGGCGGACCATGGTGGCGTGCTGCGGCTCGTTCTCGCCGATCAGGATGGTGACCCGGCCGCGCGCCGCCCGGCGCACCGCCCGGTTGATCTCCGCCAGGATGTGCGGCGTGCCGGCGTCGAAGATCTGCTGCGTGGCGTCCAGCCGCAGGCCGTCCAGGTGATACTCGTCGATCCAGCAGGCAGCGTTGGCCAGGAAGAATTCCCGCACCGGCCCGGCGTCGGGACCGTCGAAGTTGATGGCTTCGCCCCACTCGTTCTCATAACGGTCGGTGAAGTAGCCGTCCGCGAAGCACTTCAGGTAGTTCCCGCTGGGTCCCAGGTGGTTGTAGACCACGTCCAGGATGACCGCGAGGCCCAGCGCGTGCGCCCGGTCCACGAAGCGCCGCATGTCGTCGGGCGTGCCGTAGAGCCGCGTCGGCGCGAACAGGTCCACCCCGTCGTAGCCCCAGCCGAACCGGCCGGGAAACTCCGCCACCGGCATCAACTCCAGCACCGTGACGCCGAGGTCGGCGAGCTGCGGCAGCTCCCGCATCGCCGCGTCCCAGCTGCCCTCCGGCGTGAAGGTGCCGACGTGCATCTCATAGATGACCTGGCCCTTGATCGACCGCCCCTTCCAGCCGCGATCGGTCCAGTCGAAGCGGAACGGATCGACCACCTGCGAGGGACCGTGCGGCCCGTCCGGCTGGAAGCGCGACACCGGGTCGGGGTACAGTGTCTCGTCGTCGTCCAGACGGAACCCGTACAGGCTGCCGACCGGCACCGATTCGACCAGCGCGGAGAAATAGCCGCCGTCCTCCGCCGCCATCGCCACCGACCGGGCACCCGGTCCGTCCGGCCCGATCACCAGGGAGACGCGGCGGCGCTTCGGCGCCCAGACGCGCGCGTGCACGCGGTTGCCCGGCAACGCCTCCACCCCGACCGGATAGCGGCGGGGGACGTTCAGCGGCTCTTGATCGTCGGACAGGATTGCTTGAACCATCGGTTCCCCACAACAGGCGGCCGGCCGAAACGATCCCGCCGGGTTGATCCCAAAGGACAGGATCGGCCAAGCCGTTCGGGTGTTTTCTCTTTGGACCAACACTGCCAGCACCGGAAACCATCCGCTCATGACCCAAAGGACAAGCCCAAGGACCACCCGCGTCGTCATTTGGAATGAGTTCCGCCACGAACGCACGAACGCGGCCGTGGCCGCCCACTACCCGCAAGGCATCCACGAGGCGTTGGCCGCCCCCCTGCGCGCCGCCGGGCTGGAGGTCGCCACCGCCACCCTGGACGAACCCGAACACGGCCTGACCGAGGAGCGCTTGGCCACCACCGACGTTCTGGTCTGGTGGGGCCACAAGGCCCACGCCGAAGTCTCCGACGCCGTGGCGGAGCGGGTGAAGAAGCGCGTGACCGGGCACGGGATGGGGCTGGTGGCGCTGCATTCCAGCCACTTTTCCAAGCCCTTCATGGCGCTGATGGGCACCGGCTGCTTCCTGAAATACCGCGTCGTCGGCGAGCGGGAGCGGCTGTGGGTGGTCGATCCAGGCCACCCGGTGGCGGCGGGTATCGAGGATTTCATCGACCTCGACCACGAGGAAATGTACGGCGAGCCCTTCGACGTGCCGCCGCCCGACGATCTGGTCTTCATCAGCTGGTTCAAGGGCGGCGAGGTCTTCCGCAGCGGCTGCGGCTGGCGGCGGGGGATGGGCCGGGTCTTCTACTTCCGCCCCGGCCACGAGACCTACCCCACCTACCACCACCCGCAAATCCTGCGCGTGATCCTGAACGCGGTGCGTTGGGCGGCGAAACCGGACGGGCTGGCGGCGCCCGTGCGCGGCCGGCGCGAGACGCCGTTGGAGGACTTGGAGTAAAACCCCTCGCCCAGCCCCGCTGGGAGAGGGGATATGGTGGGTCCTACACCCTCTCGCCGAAGCTCCGCGCAGCGGCGTCGATCACCGCAGGGTGGGCGCGCAGCGCGTTCAGCGCGGCGTCGTACCGCTCGTCGCCGACCTCCAGCGTCACGAACACGTCGGTCGCCCCGCCCCGCTCCGCGTCGCGCTCCTCGCGGCCGGTCTGGGCGACGTTGCCGAAACGGTCGCGCAGCGCGCCGATGATCTCGGCCTCGACGCCCCGGCCCTTCTCGGCCGGGTAGGCATAGACAAGCCTCATGGCACCCCTCCTTCGGGTCCCTCCCTCACGGAGCGAAGACGACCCGCATGCAGGCGTCGTTCTTCTCCTTGAACATCCGGTAGCCGCGCGGCCCGTCGTCCAGCGACCACTTGTGGGTCAACAGGTAGGAGGGGTCGAGTTCGCCCTTCCCGATGTGCTCGAACAGGCGCTTGACGTAGCGCTGGCCGTGCTGCTGGCCCATGCGGAAGGTCAGGCCCTTGTTCATCGCCGCCCCCATGGGGAACTTGTCGATGAAGCCGCCGTAGACGCCGACGATGGACAGCGTGCCGCCCTTGCGGCAGCACTGGATCATCTGGCGCAGCACGCCCGACCGGTCGTTCTCCAGCCCCAGGGCCTGCTTGGTGCGGTCGTACCAATACTCCACCCCGGTGTCGAAGCCGTCGGCCTCCATGCCCACCGCGTCGATGCAGACGTCCGGACCGCGCCCGCCGGTCATCGCCAGCAGCGCATCAAAGACGTCCACCCGCGTGTAGTCCAACGGCTCCGCCCCGGCCTGCATCTGCGCGGCCTTAAGCCGGTCCGGGTAGCGGTCGATGCCGATAACCTTCTCCGCCCCCATCAGAAGGGCGCTGCGCATCGCCATCTGGCCGACGCCGCCGCAGCCCCACACCGCCACCACGTCGCCCGGTTTGATGCCGGCCATGTCGGCGGCCATGTAGCCGGTCGGCACGGCGTCCGACACGAAGACCGCCTGCTCGTCCCGCACGCCGTCCGGCACGCGGAAGCAGTTGGTGTCGGCGAAGGGGACGCGGATGTATTCGGCGTGGCTGCCGGCGTAGCCGCCGAAGGCGTGGCTGTAGCCGAAGATGCCCGCCGTGCAGTGCCCGTAGGCCGCCTCCTCATAGGCCGGCTGCGGGTTGGAGTTGTCGCACAGCGAGTATTCCTCGTGCTCGCAGTGCCAGCATTTGCCGCAGCCGATGACCGACACGGTGATGACCCGGTCGCCCCGGTTCAGCCGCAGCACCTCCGGCCCCTTCTCCACCACCTCGCCCATGAACTCGTGGCCGATGATGTCGCCGGGCTTCATGGTCGGGACGTAGCCGTCGATCAGGTGCAGGTCCGACCCGCAGACCGAGGACAGGTTGACCTTGATGATAGCGTCGCGGGGGCCGAGGATGCGCGGGTCCGGCACCCGCTCCACCCGCAGGTCGTTGACGCCGTTCCAGCAGAGCGCCCTCATTCCACGATCTCCCGCATGCCTCTGTACCCTCTCGGCTGCCCTTCGATGGTCGGAAGCTCGCCCGCCTCCATGATCCGCTTCAGGCGGCGCAGCGCCTCGCGCGCCTGCTGCTCCGGCGCCGCCCCGAACAGGCGGGAGACGGCGCGCCCGCCTTGACCGCCCGGCGGCCGGTAGACCAGGGTCAGCCGCACCTCCGTCCCGCGCCCGCCGGGGGCCGGATGGAACATCACCGACCCCCGGTGCGGCAGTTCGGCGTCCTCCAGCGTGTGCCAGGTGATCAGCTCGTTCTCGCGCACCTTGTCGAGCCGGCTGTGCCAGGCAACCCGCAAGCCGCCGGGGCCGCGCGCCTTCCAGAAGCTTTCCGTGTCCGACTGCACCTCCACCGCGTCGAGATGGGGGAACAGCGTCGTCAGGTTCCGGACGTTGCGCCAGAAGCGGAACAGCTTTTCCGGTTCCGCCGCGATGGTGACGGTGGCCTGGGTCGTCGTCGGCTCCCGCTGCGCGGCGGGCAGCAGGCCCGCCACATCCATTCCTTTCATGGAGGGCAGGCCGCCTTCCCGCACCCGCCGGGCGACCGGCTCGGCCAGCGGCACCCCGGCCGCCCCGGCCAGGAACAGCCCGCCCCCCAGCGCGGCCAGCGCCCAGCTTCCCCGGCGCAGGCCGGCCAGCCCCAGCGCCGTGCCGCCCATGATGGTGACCCAGCGCTCGGTCGTCCCGGCCTCCGGCCCGTCCGTCAGGGTGTCCGCCGCCATCACCCCTCCTTCCTGAGAAGGTTCAGCTCGTACAGGCCCTTCATCAGGTAATCGTGCAAATCGATGCGTTCGGAGATGTCGGTGTAGTGCGAGGCGTCGGGGGCGCGGCCCGCCTCGTCCAGCGCGCGGTCCCACTGGTTGCCGGCGAAGTCGCCGCGCCCGACCATCATCACGGCGCGCAGCTCCATCCGCTGTTCTGGCGACAGCCCTTCCAGCATCTGGGTCAGCTGGTCCAGCGCCTCGCTCGCGTCGGTGGACATGATGTTCAGCGCGTCGAGGTCGGTCGGATTGCGCGAGCCGCGCTCGGCATTCTGTTCGCCCAGATCGATGTTGCGCATGCCGGCGAGGAAGCGCTGGCGGTCGGCCACGGCCTCGTACGCGAGGTCGGCGGCCTGCTTCACGGTATCGACCGAGATCTGCTTGAGCATGGATGTCGCACTTCTTTGATCGGTTGTTCGGATCTGCCCAGCTGCAACAGCCGGGCGGCGGCGTTGTCGCGCATCCCCTCCGGGGCGAGGGCGGAAGCGGCGCCTAGCCGTTCCGGTCGCTGAGGGTCATGAGTGTCCTCCAACGTTGGATACGCCGGCCCTTCCGGCGCCGGCCGCGTCAGGGACAACAGGCAAGCGGCGGGAGCGTCCTGATCGGCGTGGAGAAATCCCGCCGCACCGTCCCCGTGCGCGGCGGCAACTCCGACCCGGCGTGCCGTGTTACCGGTGTCGGGAGTCGTCAGCAGGAGGAGTTCCATGCCGCTTCTGACCGCCGACATCGGCGAGCGCTCGGCGGAGGGCCACCACCCCGTCCGCCTGGACACCGACCGGGGCGCGGTCGAAGCGCGCTATTACGCCTCTCCGGGATCGGCGCTGGGGGCCATCTGGGTCGGCGGCGTCGGCGGCGGCTTCGACACGCCGGCACGCGGGCTCTACCCCCGCCTGGCCGGGGATCTGACGCAGGACGGCATCGCCTCGCTCCGCCTGCGCTTCCGCAACCCGCGCGATCTGGCCGAGGCCGTGCACGACATCCTCGTCGGCCTCACCTTCCTCGGCCGGCAGGGCATTCACCACGTCGCGCTGGTCGGCCATTCCTTCGGTGGTGCCGCGGTGATCCAGGCCGCCGCCTCCAACCGTGGCGCGGTCTGCACGGTGGTGACGCTGGCGACCCAGGGCTTCGGCACCGACCCCGTGCAGGATTTGAGCTGCCCGGTCCTGCTGGTGCACGGCGAGGCCGACGAGGTGCTGGCCCCGATGTGCTCCATCCACGTCCACCGCCTCGCCAACGAACCGAAAAAGCTGGTCCTGATGCCCGGCGCCAGCCATTGCCTGGACGAAACCGCCGAAGCCGTCTGCCGCGAGGTGCGCGACTGGGTGAGGGAAAAGCTGCTGGCGGTGTGATATTCCCCCTCTCCGCGCGCCCCCTTCCTCCCAGCCTTTGGCTGGGCCCCTCCTTCCCCCACCTTCGGCGGGGGCAGGTTTGAAAGCCCTCCCCCGCCATCCGGTGGGGGAGGGTTGGGTGGGGGCCCTCGGCGACCACCTCCGGAGCCCCCCATGCTCGGCACCCTCACCATCCTCCTCCTCTGCCAACTGGCGGGCGAGTTGCTCGCGCGCCTGCTGCATCTGCCGGTGCCGGGACCGGTCATCGGCATGCTGTTCCTGTTTGTCGGCCTGCTGATCCGGGGCGGCGTTCCGGCGCCGCTCCAGGAGACGGCGGGCGGCATCCTGCGCCACCTGTCGCTGCTGTTCGTGCCGGCCGGCGTCGGCGTGATGACCCACGCGGAGCGGCTGGGCACCGAAGCCCTGCCCATCGCCGCCGCGCTGTTCGGCAGCACGCTGTTCGGCGTCGCGGCCACCGCCTGGGTGATGAACGCCCTGCTGCGCCGCTCCGAAAGCAAGGGGGATGAGACCCGATGAGCGCCGATTTCCGCGAAATCTGGGTCTACCTGTCCGCCAGCCCGCTCGCCGGCCTGACGCTGACGCTGGTCGCCTACCAGATCGGACTGTGGGTCTTCGAACGGTTCGGCCGCCGCCCGGTGCTGAACCCGGTGCTGATCGCCGTGCTGCTCCTCGCCGCCGTGCTCAGCGTCACCGGCGTCGACTACCGCACCTATTTCGAGGGCGCGCAGTTCGTCCATTTCCTGCTCGGCCCGGCGACCGTGGCGCTGGCCGTTCCGCTCTACAACCAGTTCCGCCAGGTGCGCCGCTCGGCGGTCGCCATGATCGTGGCTCTGCTGGTCGGGTCCGCCGCCTCGGCGCTGACCGCCGTGGCCATCGCCTGGGCCTTCGGCGGATCCCTGCCCACCCTGCTCTCGCTGGCGCCGAAGTCCGTCACCTCGCCCATCGCCATGGGCGTGTCGGAACAGATCGGCGGCCTGCCGTCCCTGACCGCCGTGTTCGTCATCCTGACCGGCATCATCGCCGCGACTCTCGGCACCTGGGTGCTGAACCTGATCCGGGTGAAGGACTGGCGGGCGCGCGGATTCGGCATGGGCGTGGCCGCGCACGGCATCGGCACCGCCCGCGCCCTTCAGGTGAACGAGGTGGCGGGCGCCTTCGCCGGCCTCGGCATGGGGCTGAACGGTCTGGCGACCGCCATCCTCCTGCCGATCCTCTACCGGCTCATTTTCGGCAGCTAATTTTCTGGACGAATCCTACCTTGACACACGGTCTCTGCCTGCGCAGAGTACGCGCCATGAACAGCTTCGACCATACGAACGCCCTTCTGCGACTTATCAACCCGGCGCTTTGAGCGTCCGGGTCGTCTGCGTTCGCCTATCCTTTTTCCGGTCGAAGTGTATTTTTCCATGAGCGCCCACTGCACATCGCGTGTCTCCCGGATGCGTGTCTCCCGGCCGGGGCCGGGGCTGCGACTTAGCAACGGTCGCTGAGCCCGCCCGGCAGCTCCGCGACCGTATCCGCGCCGGTCACGCACGACACGAGACATGCCCCAAGGGATATCGAGAAGCGCCATGAACCACGTTGCCACGAAGACCGCCGCCACCCGGAACGCCGGCAAGCACGAGAAGTACGTCCCCTTCGCCCC
>JAEZID010000395.1 GCA_023416195.1 Pseudomonadota bacterium
GGCAGGGGGGGATCGCGCCGGTTGCGGTGCTGGCGCGGCTCGCGCGCGACCCCCGGCAGGTTGCCGGGCTGTGCCGGCTGGGCCTGGATTTCGGGAGGGCCTTGCTGGCGCTACACGCGGCTGCCGGCGCGTTTCCGGGGGACCTCCTCGGCCTCGATCCGGTGGAGCGCGTCGGCGACGTGGCGTGAGAAGACCTCCTGCGCCGGGCGCTGGCGGTCCAGCGGGATGTCCGGGGCCATCGGCCCGTCGGTGCGGGGGCCGCGTAGCGCGGCGGCCATGGCCTTCAGCGGGTGGCGCACGGCCTCGTCCACGGCGGTCGGCTCGTAGCCGCTGTGGACCATGCAGTCGGCGCATTTCTCGTAATGGCCGGTACCGTAGGCGTCCCAGTCCGTTTCCTCCATCAGGGCGCGGAAGCTCGGCGCGTAGCTCTCGCCCAGCAGGTAGCAGGGGCGCTGCCAGCCGAAGACGTTCCGCGTCGGGTTGCCCCAGGGCGAGCAGTGGTAGGTCCGGTTCCCCGCCAGGAAGTCGAGGAACAGCGGCGACTGCGCGAACCGCCACCTCTTGTCCCGGCCAAGGTTGAACACGGCGCGGAACAGCTCCTTGGTCTTGCGGCGGTTCAGGAAATGCTCCTGGTCCGGGGCGCGTTCGTAGGCGTAGCCCGGCGACACGGTGACGGCGTCGATGCCGGCGGCCATGGCCTCGTCGAAGAAGGCGGCGACCTTGGCCGGCTCCGCCCCGTCGAACAGGGTGCAGTTGATGTTGACGCGGAAGCCCCGCGCCTTCGCCGCCCGGATCGCCGCCACGGCGCGGTCGAAGACGCCGTCCTGGCAGACCGCCCGGTCATGCTCGTCCCGCCCGCCGTCGAGGTGGACGGACCATGTGAAGAAGGGGCCGGGGGTGAAGCGGTCCAGCCGCTTTTCCAGCAGCAGGGCGTTGGTGCAGAGGTACACGAACTTCCGCCGCGCGGTGATCCCGGCGACGATCCGGTCGATCTCCGGGTGCAGCAGCGGTTCGCCGCCGGCGATGGAGACGACGGGAGCGCCGCATTCGTCCACCGCGTCCAGGCATTCCGTGACCGACAGGCGGCGGCGCAGGATCGGTTCGGGATAGTCGATCTTGCCGCAGCCGGCGCAGGCGAGGTTGCAGCGGAACAGCGGTTCCAGCATCAGGACCAGCGGGAAGCGCCGGTTGCCGCGCAGACGCTGGCCCACGACGTAGGCGCCGACCATCGCCGCCTGGATCAGGGGAACCGCCATGCCGCTGTGTTCTCCGGTTGTGGACGGACTGAGTTCACCAGTTTGGGGCGGCTGCGGGCGGCCGGCAGGTAGATTACTGTATGATACCCGGCGCGGAGCCGCCCGGAGCCATCTCCCCGCCGCCGGTGTTGTCGGAGGGGTCACCGAGACCGCGAGGCCATGGACAGACACAATCCCCTCGAACCCCGGCGCGGGCTTCTGCGCCTGTACGGTGCGCTCTGGCACTTCGCGGCCGGCTGCCGTCATCTGGTCGTCCTGTTCTTCGTTTTGTTGATCGCGGCGCAGTTGGCGCGGCTCGCCGTGCCCTATTTCTTCGGCATGGCGGTCAACGCCTTGCAGGACACCCGCGCCCAGGACATCGAGGCGGCGGCCAGGGCGCTGCTGCTGATGCTCGGGGCCGGCGTGGTCGGCTGGCTGCTGCACGGGCCGGGGCGGGTGGTGGAGCGCTTCACCGCCCTGAGGATCCGCGAACGCTTCTCCGACGCCGTCTACGCCAAGCTGATGCGCCTGCCCATGGGCTGGCACGAGGCCCACCATTCCGGCGAGACGATCCAGCGGGTCGGCAAGGCCAACCTCGCCCTGTTCGGCTTCGCGCAGAACCAGTGGACCTACCTGCGCAACGCGGTTGGCCTGTTCGGGCCGCTGGTGGCGCTGTTCGCCATCTCCCCGCCGGTCGGGGCGGCGGCCATCGCGGCCTACGCCGTGCTGGGCCTGATCGTGCTGCGGCTGGACCGCACCATGGCCAAGCTGATCGACGACGAGAACGTCGCCGAGCGCCGCTACACGGCGGAGCTGGTGGACAGCCTGGGCAACGTCGGCACGGTGCTGACGCTGCGGCTGGAGGAGGCGACCCGATCCGCCATGATGCGGCGCCTGCGCGCGGTCTTCGCGCCGTTGCGCCGGAACATCGTGGTCAACGAGGCCAAGTGGCTGACCATCGAGCTGTTCGGGCAATTCCTGCGCGTCGGGCTGGTCGCCTTCTACGCCTGGACGGAATGGCGGTCGGCGGGCGTCATCATGGTCGGCACGGCGGTCATGGTCTACCAGTACTCCGAACAGATCGGCGATGTGGTCGGCTCCTTCGCCACGCAATGGCAGGACATCGTCCGCAACGGCACCGACCTGTCCGGCGCCGACGCCATCTTCGACGCCGAGGACCGGCGCGGCTCCGGCGGGCACGTTCCCGACGGCTGGCGGGAAATCCGCGTCGAGGGCCTGCGCTTCCACCACCCCAACCGCCGCCGCGCCGTGCCGACGCTGGACGACGTGTCGATCACGCTGCGGCGCGGCGACCGCATCGCGCTGGTCGGCGAGAGCGGGTCGGGCAAAAGCTCCCTCATGCGGGTCCTGAGCGGGCTGTACGAGCCGGGCTCCGTCCGCTTCGTCATCGACGGGGTGGAGCATCCGGAACTGGTGGATCTGCGGTCGGCCACCACGCTGATCCCGCAGGACCCGGAGATCTTCGAGAACACGGTCGAGCACAACCTGACCATGGGCATCGAGCATTCCGACGAGGCCATCCGGCACGCCTGCGACCTCGCCCGCCTGACGCCCATCGTCGACGCCATGCCGCAGGGGCTGAAGACCCGCATCGTCGAGCGCGGCGGCAACCTGTCCGGCGGGCAGAAGCAGCGGCTGGCGCTGGCGCGCGGCATCCTGGCCGCCAAGTTCAGCCCGATCATCATGCTGGACGAGCCGACCAGCAGCCTCGACCCCGCGACGGAGGCGCAGGTCTACGCCAACCTGATGGCGGAGTTCCCGGACTCCTGCATCGTGTCGGCCATCCACCGGCTGCATCTGCTGCCGCGCTTCACCACCATCGTCTACATGTCCGACGGGCAGGTGCTGGACGTCGGGTCGCTGGACGAATTGCTGGCCCGCCGGCCGCGTTTCCGCGAACTGTGGGAGCAGGCGACCGGGGAGGCGGGGCGTTCTCCCTCTCCCGTGGAGGGATGAACAACCGCGCCTGGCATTGCCACAGCGCCGCGCTGGGTTGCAAATGCGACTGACTATCAATACGATCGCTCCGGTCTGTTGGACGAAGGAGCGACCGGATGATTCTGTGCATTGCCGACCTGCTTCCGCCGGAGGAGGTCAAGGCGGTCCGTGAGGCCCTGGAGGAGGCCACCTTCTTCGACGGCAAGAAGACGGCGGGCTGGCACGCCAAGCTGGTCAAGGACAACCTTCAGCTCGCGTCCGGCAACCCGGCGATCGACGCGCTGCGCGAGCGCCTGACCGCCCGCGTGCGCGGGCATGAGCTGTTCCAGATGGCCGTGCGGCCCAAGGCGGTGACGCCGGTCATCGTGTCGCGCTACGAGCCGGGCATGCGCTACGGCACCCATGTGGACGATGCGGTGATGCACGGCATCCGCACCGACGTGTCCTTCACCGTCTTCCTGGAAGATCCGGAAAATTACGACGGCGGCGAACTGGTGATGGAGAGCACCGCCGGGGAAGAGGCCTTCAAGCTGCCGGCCGGGGCGGCCATCGTCTACCCGTCCGGCCAGCTGCATCGGGTGGAGGAGGTCACGCGCGGCGCGCGGATCGCCATCGTCGGCTGGGCGGAGAGCATGATCCGCGATCCCCGCCAGCGCGAGATCCTGTTCGATCTGGACAGCGCGCGGCGGGCGATCTTCCAGGCCCAGGGCAAGACCCCCGAATTCGACCTGATCACCAAGTCGGCCGCCAATCTGACCCGCATGTGGGCGGAGACGTGACCGGACCGCGTTTCCAATATTGCGACTTACTCGCATTTTCATTATAGCGTCGATGACGCTAGCATCCGCTACAGACGCCACACGAGGAAAGACACCCCCATGCACAAGAAGACGCTTAAGCTTTGGATGGGCATCGGCACGTTCGCGCTGCTCGGCGCCGGGGCGGATGCCGCCGAGCTGCACGGCAAGGGCCATGCCGACCATGCGCCGCTCCAGGTCGCGCAGGCCGCCCACCAGCATGGGGCCGGCGGCGAGGGTGGTGAAGGCGGCGAGGGCGGCCACGAGGCCGACGCCTTCGCCGAAGCCCCCGCCGGCGAGGCTCTGGTCGGGCGCCTGCTGATGCTGAAGGGCCACCTGACGATCGGCAAGGAGCTGTACGCGGCCGGCCGCTTCGACGACGCCGCTCCGCACTACCTGCACCCGGCCGAGGAAATCTACGGGCTGGTCGAGGGCGAGCTGAAGAAGCGCAAGCTGAACCTGTTCGACAAGGATCTCCAGGCCCTGGCCGATCTGGTGAAGGCCAAGAAGCCGGCCGCCGAGGTGTTCGCCAAGCAGGATGCGGTGATGGCCAAGGTGGACAAGGCCATCGCCGGCGCCGACGGGAACAGCGCCGCCTTCACCATGGCGGTGGTGCCCGGCGTGCTGGCGACGGCGGCGGACGAGTACAAGGAAGCCTTCGCCGACGACGGCAAGGTCGTCAACGTGGTCGAGTATCAGGACGCGCGCGGCTTCGTCATTGCGGCGCGGAGCTATGTGTCCTCGCATTCCAAGACGCTGAGCGCCAAGGACAAGGAGGCCTACGACAAGCTGGCGGCCGAGCTGGACGCCCTTGCCAAGGCCTTCCCGACGGCGAATCCGCCGCAGCCGATCGTGATGGATGCCGGCAACGTGCAGGCGCTGGTCTCCAAGATCGAGTTGCTGAAGAACTCGTTCCGGTAAGACGGTGAAGGACCGCTCCGGCGACTGCGCCGGGGCGGTTTCTCTTTTGGGCGTTGCCTTGGCGCTTCCGGCTCTCCATCTTGACAAGCTGGGATGTGGTCGGAGCGGAAAGGAAACGTGTCGTGGATTCGCCCGAAGAAGCCCTGCCGTCACGGCTGGAGCGTGCGTGCGCCGAACGGGGGTTGAAGATGACCGGCCAGCGCCGGGTCATCGCGCGCGTTCTGTCGGAGTCCGCCGATCATCCGGACGTGGAGGAAGTGTACCGCCGCGCCGCCGAGATCGACTCCGCCATCAGCCTCGCGACCGTGTACCGGTCCATGCGGCTGTTCGAAGACATCGGCATCATCCAGCGGCACGATTTCGGTGACGGCCGCGCCCGCTATGAAGAGGCGAGGGGCGACCATCACCACCACCTGATCGACATCGAGTCGGGCGAGGTGGTGGAGTTCCAGGACGACCAGCTGGAAGCGGCCGTCGCGCGGATCGCGCGCGATCTGGGCTTCGACCTGATCGGGCAGCGCCTGGAGATTTTCGGACGCCGGACCAAAAGCAAGGGAAGCGAGCCGACGTGATTTCGGGGGACGACGACCAATCCGCGCGCTTTGCGGCCTGCGAGTCGGCGGTCTGCGGCTGCCGCCCCATCGTGGAGCGCGCCTATCGGGAGCTGGTCGGCCGGGGCCGGCCCGACCGGCACGCGCTGGAGGCGGCGACCGTCGTCCTGCGCTGGCACCACCCCGAACTGCCCGAGCCGGAAGCCGTGCTGATCGTCGAACGCTGGGTCGCGGGCGGCGTCCTGCACTGATCCTGAGCCCACGGCTTACCGGGACGGCTTCGCGCCGGCCATGCGCTCTGCCTGCCCGCGGCAGTCGGCAAGGATGTTGCCGACGGTGACGCGCTCGCGCTCGTCCATGGTCAGCTCCCAGCGCGCCTTCACGGCAATCCAATCGGCGACATAGACGCAGATGTACTCCTCGCGCGGCGGCAGCCAGTCTTCCGGTCCCTTGGAACCCTTGGCGCGGTTGGCGGCGGCCGAGACGGTGATCAGGGTCAGGGGGTCGGTCAGGTCGTTGGCGTAGGCGGCGCGGCGCTCACGCGTCCAGTCGTAGCCGCCGCTGGCGTAGGCCTCCTCCAGGGGAACGCGGTGGTCGATGTCCACCTGGCGCGGATCGGTGAAGGTTTCCCCGGTGTAAGGATCGCGCCAGACGCCGGACAGCACGGTGCAGCCGTTGGGCGTCAGCGTCGCCGGCTTGGTGGAATCGCGGATCAGCACCTCTTCCCGCGTGTTCAGGCATTTGTTGTTGAGGGTGAGCCAGTGCGGCCATTCCTCGCGCTGGTAGCCGCGCCGCTGCTCCGCCTCGACCCGGATGCCGTCCAGTTGGGCCTGCGCTTGCGCGTAGTCGATGCGGTCGTCCGGGCGATGGACCGGCCGGGGCGGCGGGCGGCTGGCGGTGCGCTTGGACGGCGCTTCCTCCTGGCCGAGCAGGGCGTCCAGAGTGCCGCGCGGCACCAGATCGTACCGCTCCGCCAGCCACACCGCGCCGAGCACGAGCAGAACGGCGATCAGGCCGCTCAAGGACAGCGAACGGCCGCGCCGCGCCCCCTGGCGCGCCCCCCGACGCGGCGGGATTCCGGATTTCTTCTTCGCCATGCCAGCCCTCTTCACGCAGCCGGACTCAGTGGTAACAGGCGGGCCGTCGAGATGGGTAGCCCAACGGCTGTCGTACCGCGCATGGAGGCGTTCGGGCTGCGACAAAGCGCTCTGCCGGTTTCACGAAGCCAGGGTGGGGAAAGGCTTCAACACGGGGGCAAAGGGCGTATACTCGACCGGTCACAGTCGCGACGCGGGGGACCGCCCATGGAGCGCACCGGAACGGCGAAGGACCGGCTGGCCATCATTGCGGTCGAGGGCTTGGACGCCCTGATCGCCGCGTTGCGCGACGACGGATACGCGGTCATCGGGCCGCGCGTGCGCGACGGCGCCGTCGTCTACGACCCGCTGGACAGCGCGGCGGACCTTCCCTGGGGCTGGATCGACGAGCAGGACGGCGGGCGTTACCGGCTGGTGCGCGAGGGTGAGGCGGCATTCGCTCATGTCGTCGGGCCGCAGAGCTGGAAAAAACACCTCTACCCGCCGCGCCAGACTCTGTGGACGGGCCGGCGGGAGGGGGCGGGCTTCACGGTGTCCGCGCCGGACGGGGCCGTGCCGCGCTACGCGTTCCTGGGCGTGCGAAGCTGCGAGCTGGCGGCCATGGCGGTGCAGGACCGCGTGTTCGGGGTGACGCCGCACGGCGGACGCGCGGTGGGGGAACAGCAATTCACCGACAGCGGCTACGCGGCGCGGCGGAAGGGGGCCTTCCTCGTCGCCGTCAATTGCGGGCGGGCCGGCGGCACCTGCTTTTGCGATTCCATGGGGACCGGGCCGAAGGCGGCGGGCGGCTACGACCTCGCGCTGACCGAACTGGCCGAGGGCGGGCGGCACGAGTTCCTGGTGGAGGTCGGCTCCGACAAGGGGGCCGCCGTCCTCGAACGCCTGCCGCGCCGGTCGGCCGAACCGAAAGACGTGGAGGCGGCGGAGAACGCGGTGGAGCGCGCCCGCGCCCACATGGGCCGGACGATGGTGGAGGATCCCGCGTCGCTGCTCGCCCGCAATCTGGAGCATCCGCGCTGGGACGAGGTCGCGGCGCGCTGCCTGTCCTGCGCCAACTGCACGATGGTTTGCCCGACCTGCTTCTGCACGACGGTGGAGGACACGACCGACCTGACCGGCGACCATGTGGAGCGCTGGCGGCGCTGGGATTCCTGCTTCACGGTGGACTTCAGCTACATCCACGGCGGGGCGATCCGGCAGAGCGGCCGGTCGCGCTACCGGCAATGGATGACGCACAAGCTGTCCAGCTGGTGGGAGCAGTTCGGCACCTCGGGCTGCACCGGCTGCGGGCGCTGCATCACCTGGTGCCCGGTCGGTATCGACATCACCGAAGAGGCGCAGGCGATAAAAAACAGCGAGGGGAGGGGCTGACCATGGTGCAGATCGAGGGTCTGGGCCGGCTTCTGGCCGAGCATCCGTTCTTCCGGGACATGCCGCCCGACGTGCGCGACGTGGTGGTCGGCTGCTGCGCCAACGCCCACTGGCGCCCCGGCGAGTTCCTGTTCCAAGAGGGCGGCAAGGCCGACCATTTCTACCTGATCCGCCAGGGCAGCGTGGCGGTGGAGGTGCACGCCCCCGGCCGTCCCGGCGTGGTGGTGGAGAACATCGGGGAGGGCGACATCATCGGCTGGTCCTGGCTGGTGCCGCCCTATGTCTGGACCTTCGACGCCCGCGCCATCGATCAGGTGCGCGCCATCACCATCGACGGCGCCTGCCTGCGCGGCAAGATCGACGCGAACCACGAGCTTGGCTACCACCTCTACAAGCGCTTCATCCCCGTGATGGGCCGCCGCATCGCCGAAGCGCGCCTGCGCATCGTCGATTTGGCCACCGATGGGGCCGATTGAGGGGGAGACCGTCATGGATGCCGCCGCCCTCGCCCCCGTTCCCGCCCCCGTTCCCGCCGTTGCCGGGGATCCCATGCTGCCCCGGCCCTTCCGCATCGTCCGGCGGGTCCGGGAAGTGGACGGCTGCTTCACCCTGCATCTGCGCAGCCTGGACGGGCGCGCTTTCGCCTTCAAGCCGGGGCAGTTCAACATGCTCTACGTGTTCGGGGTGGGGGAGGTGGCGATTTCCGTCTCCGGCGACTGCCGCGACCTGAACACGCTGGTGCACACGATCCGCGAGGTCGGCACGGTCACCCGCGCCATGGCGCAACTGAAGGTCGGCGATACCGTCGGCGTGCGCGGCCCCTTCGGCAATCCCTGGCCCATCGAGGCCGCCTACGGGCACGATGTGCTGTTCGTGACGGGGACGGTGGGTTTGGCGCCTCTGCGCCCGCTGGTCTACGAGGTCCTGAACCGTCGCGAGCATTTCGGCAAGGTGGTGGTCTGCTACGGTTCGCGCGGGACGCACGACATTCTCTACGAGAAGCTGCTGCACCAGTGGCGCGGCCGGTTCGACATGCAGGTGCACGTCACCGTCCATTCCGCGCCGGCCGGCTATCGCGGGCGGGTGGGCAGCGTGGCGAGCCTCGTGAAGATCGCGCGCTTCGACCCGGAACAGACCGTCGCCTACGTCTGCCGGTCGGAGACGATGACCCGACCGGCCGTGCAGGCGCTGTACGAGCGCGGCGTCACCGCCGACCGCATCTACGTGACGCTGGAGCGCAACATGAAATGCGGCGTGGGTTTTTGCGGGCATTGCCAGATGGGGGGCTCCTTCATGTGCAAGGATGGCCCGGTCTACCGCTACGACACCATCGAGCACGTCTTCTCCGTGCGGGAGCTGTGATCATGGGCCGCTCGAAACCGAAACTCGCTGTTTGGAAGTTCTCGTCCTGCGACGGCTGCCAGCTGTCGCTGCTGGACTGCGAGGACGAGTTGCTGACCATCGCGGGGGCGGTGGAGATCGCCTATTTCCTGGAAGCGACGCGGGTGGAGATCCGGGGGCCGTACGACGTCTCGCTGGTCGAGGGCTCCATCGGCACGGCGCACGACGCGGAACGGATAAGGAAAATCCGCCAGCGGTCGAAGACGCTGATCACCATCGGCGCCTGCGCCACGGCGGGCGGCATCCAGGCGCTGCGGAACTTCCGCGACGTGGACGGCTTCATCCGCGCGGTCTACGCCCGGCCGGAGTTCATCGACACGCTGGCGACCTCCACCGCCATCCAGGACCATGTGAAGGTCGATTTCGAACTCCGCGGCTGCCCGATCAACAAGATGCAGTTGCTGGAGGTGCTGAACGCCTTCCTGAACGGCCGGCGCCCGGTCGTTCCGCCGCACAGCCAGTGCGTGGAATGCAAGCTGCACGGAACGGTGTGCGTGATGGTGGCACGGGGGACGTCCTGCCTCGGCCCGGTGACGCAGGCCGGCTGCGGCAACCTGTGTCCGCGCCACGACCGGGGCTGCTACGGCTGCTTCGGCCCGAAGGAGACGCCGAACACGGCGGCGCTCGCCAAGCAGCTGACGGCGCTGGGGTGGAGCGATGCGGACATCGCCAACGCCTTCCGCTCCTTCAACGCCAACGCCGAGGCGTTCCGGAAGGAGGGGGATGTGCATTCCCCTCCCTCTCCCGGCGGGGCTG
>JAEZID010000405.1 GCA_023416195.1 Pseudomonadota bacterium
CGGCCGCATCGACCGGCCGCAGCGCGACCGCGACGCCGCCCCGCACCGCGAGGCGCTGGACAAGGCGCAGCGCGGACGCGTCTTCCTCGACACGCTCTACCGGCCGGCCCGCGACTTCCGCGTGCCGCAGGACGACACCATCGTCTGCCGCTGCGAGGAGGTCACGGCGGGGCAGGTCCGCGAGGCGGTCAAGCTGGGCTGCAGCGGGCCGAACCAGACCAAGTCCTTCCTGCGCTGCGGCATGGGCCCCTGCCAGGGCCGGCTGTGCGGCCCGACCGTGACCGAGGTGATCGCCGACGCGCGCGGCGTGTCCCCGGCGGAGGTCGGCTATTACCGCCTGCGCCCGCCGGTGAAGCCGATCACGCTGGCCGAGCTGGCCTCGCTCCCCAAGAGCGAGGACGAGATCAACGCCGTGCTGCACCACTGACGGGGAGGCGGCCATGCCCGAACCCGGAACTTATCGGCCTGATGTGATCGTCATCGGCGGCGGCCTGCACGGCTGCTCCGCCGCCCTGCACCTGTCCTTGCGCGGGGCCAAGGTGCAGGTGATCGAGAAGGACTACATCGGCCGCCACGCCTCCGGCGTGAACGCGGGCGGCGTGCGCCAGCTCGGCCGCCATGTGGCGGAGGTGCCGCTGTCGGTCGCCTCCATGGCGCTGTGGCACCGCATCGGCGAACTGGTGGACGACGACTGCGGGTTCGAAAGCCACGGCCAGATCAAGGTCGCCGAGACCGAGGCCGAGCTGGACCAGGGCCGGGCGCGCGTCGCCCAGCTCAACGCCCTCGGCTTCACGCACGAGGAGGTGGTGGACCGGGCGGAGTTGCGCCGGCTCGTCCCCGCCATCGCCGACCATTGCGTCGGGGCCGTGGTGTCCCGCCGGGACGGGGCCGCCATCCCCTACCGCACCACCTTCGCCTTCAAACGCAAGGCGGAAAGTCTCGGCGCGCGCTTCGCGGAAGGGGCGGCGGTGACCCGCGTCGCGCGCTCCGGCACCGGCTGGCACGTCGAGACGGCGGACGGCGGGCGGTATGAGGCGCCGGTGCTGGTCAACTGCGCCGGGGCCTGGGCCGGCCGCATCGCCGCCCAGCTCGGCGAGCCGGTGCCGCTGGAGGCCGTCGCCCCGATGCTGATGATCACGGCGCGCATGCCGCCCTTTCTCAAGCCCGTGGTCGGGGCGACCGGCCGGACGCTGTCCTTCAAGCAGTTCCCCAACGGAACGGTTCTGATCGGCGGCGGGCTGCTGGGGCGGGCCGTGCCGGACGAGAACCGGACCGAGCTGGACTACGCCAAGATGTCGGTCAACGCCCGCACGGTCTGGGACCTGTTCCCGAACATGCGCGGCGCCACCATCGTCCGCGCCTGGGCGGGGATCGAGGGGCGCATGCCCGACGACATCCCGGTGATCGGCCCCAGCGGCACGGAAGCGGGCGTGTTCCACGCCTTCGGCTTTTCGGCGCACGGCTTCCAGCTCGGCCCCATCGTCGGGCGGATCATCGCCGACCTCATCACCGATCAAGCCACCGACCTGCCCATCGAGGCTTTCCGCATCCAGCGCTTCCGCCAGACGGCGGTCGCCGCCCGACCACCCCACACCGAACCCATTCAGGAGACACGAGCGTGCCGATTCAGCGCGTCCACCCCGGCCCGCGGATGAGCGAGATGGTCATCCACAACGACACCGTCTATCTGTCGGGCCAGGTCGCCGACGATGGTTCCACCGACGTGGAGTCGCAGACCCGCGACGTGCTGCGCCAGATCGACGCCCTGCTGGCGGAGGCCGGCACGGACAAGAGCAAGCTGCTGACCGCCACCGTCTACCTCGCCGACATCGGCAGCTTCGCCGCCATGAACGCGGCCTGGGACGCCTGGGTGGACCGCGCCAACCCGCCGACCCGCGCGACGGTCGAGGCGCGTCTGGCCGCCCCCGAATACCTTGTCGAGATCGTCGTCGTCGCGGCGCGCTGAGTTCGGCCCGATACCACCCACCATCCGGGAGCACATCATGAAACGTCTGGCCATCGGCCTGGCGCTGAGCCTCGTCGTCTCCACGTCGGCCCTGGCGCAGGGATCCGCCGTGCGCATCGCCACGGAGGGCGCCTATCCCCCGTTCAACTTCACCAAGCCCGACGGGCAGGTCGCCGGTCTGGAGGTCGAGCTGGCCGGCGCGCTGTGCGAGCGCATGAAGCGCCCCTGCACCGTCGTCACCCAGGATTGGGACGGCATCATCCCCGGCCTGCTGACGCGCCGCTACGACGCGATCATGGCGACCATGAACATCACGCCGGAGCGCGCGAAGGCCATCGCCTTCTCCAACCCCTACATGGTCGTGCCCGCCTATTTCGTGGCGGCGGCCGGGTCGCCCATCGACGGCACGGCGCAAAGCCTGAAGGGCAAGAGCGTCGGCGCCCAGACCTCGACCACCCATTACCGCTACGTCGAGAAGCACTTCGGCAAGGACGTGTCGCTGCGGAGCTACGACACCGCCTCCAACCTGCTGGCCGATCTGAAGAGCGGCCGCATCGACGCGGCGATCACCACCGGCGCCACCGCATCGGACTGGGTGAAGGCCGACACGGCCAAGAGCATCCAGCTCGTCGGCAAGCCCCTGATCGACGCGGACATCTTCGGTCCGGGCGTCGGCGTGGGCCTGCGCAAGGAAGACGCCGAGCTGAAGGCGGCGTTCGACGCGGCCATCGCGTCGGTCGTCCAGGACGGCACGCTCGCCCGCATCGCGGCGAAGTACGTGGACTTCTCCGTCACCCCCTGAACCTCGAACTTGAACACCTCAAACTTGAACAAACGGGAGAGACCTGTGGTTAAGCGCATCGAAAAGACCAAGATCATGCACCGCGCCGTGGAGCACAACGGCATCGTCTTCCTGGGCGGCATCATCGCCGACGACGTCAGCGTCGGCATGCAGGGCCAGACCGCGCAGATCTGCAAGAAGCTGGACGCCGTGCTTGCGATGGCCGGCACGGACAAGACCAAGCTGCTGTCCGCCCAGCTCTTCATCACCAAGATGGCCGCCAAGGACGAGATGAACGCCGCGTGGCTGGAATGGCTGGACGGCAACGACCTGCCGGCGCGCGCCACCATCGGCGTGGCCGACCTGGGCGACCCGTCGATCCTGATCGAGGTCGTGGTCACGGCCGCCGCCTGACGGCAGCAACCTGACGGGGCAAGGGCGGGTGCCGGCTTCGGGACCCGCCCGACCGTCAGTGCGCCATCAGCACGGGCACGGTCATGCCGCGGAGCATGGCGTCGGTCATGCCGCCGCGAAAGAATTCATCCAGAGGCGAGCGCCGGTAGGCGCCCATGATGACGAGGTCCGCGCCGACCTCCATCGCCTTGGCCTGAACGGCGGACGAAACGGCGCGCTTGTCCGCGTCCACGGTTTCGGCGCGGGCCCGGACCCCCCGCTGCGCGAGGTCGTAAGCGAGCGCTCGGCCGTTCGCTTCCTGCGCGTCCCCGGTTCGGACCGAGAGCACGACGACGTCTTTCGAGTCTTCCAGAAGCGGCCGGGCGTCGTGCACGGCGCGGGTAGCCTCCTGGCTGCCGTTCCAGGCGATCAGCGCGGTGTCGCCGACGCGCTCGCGCGCCGTTGCGTACGGCACGACGAGCACGGGACGCCCGCAGGCGACGATCACCTCCTCGGGGCCAAGCCCGGCGGTCAGGCCGGGGTCGCGTTGCCCGACGATGACAAGGTCGGCGGCCTGCGCGTGCCGCACGATGAAGTCCTCCTCCAGACCGCTGATCGGAAGCCACTGGCCGGGAAGGTCGGCGCGGCGCAGCTGGTCCTGGAAGTTCCTTCCCAGGGGGGCGACGGCCTCCGCATCGGAGGTTTCGAGGTCGGCATCGCCCAGGCCGGCGCCGATGAGCCGCGCCCCGAACCGGCGCGCGAGGTCGGCCGCGATCCGGAGCCGGTTGGCGCACGCCGCCGATGCATCGAGATGAACGAGGATGGTCTTGAACGGCATGGTTTCCTCCCGGTCCGGGGAATCGTTCCCCCGGGCGCATGGCACGCGGGCATGGCAAGGGGGGCAGGATAGGCGCCGTGTCCGGGCCGGCGGAAGCGGCGCGGCCGGACATGACCGACGGTCAGCTCGGCGCCCGCCGATGCCGCCGGTCGTCATAGGGGCCGGTCGTCATAGGGACCAGCCGGGCGGTGTTGTCCGCAGGGCGGCGGGAACCATCCTTACCTGGAGCCCTTACCTGGAGCGAAAGGCGCCATCCATGGGGCGCGACCGATCCTCGGGCGATCAGGGAGAGCGACGATGCGGCTTGACGGTTCCTGCCACTGCGGCGCGGTGCGGTTCTCGGTGGACGCCTACGGGCCGGTCCCGTACCTGCGCTGCCATTGTTCGATCTGCCGCAAGACGGCGGGCGGCGGCGGATACGCCATCAACCTGGGCGCCCGGGCCGACACGCTGGCGGTCACGGGCGAAGAGAACATCACCGTCTTCCACGCCACCATCGACGGCGAGCCGAGCCCGGCCGAGCGCCGCTTCTGCGCGCGCTGCGGGTCGGCGCTGTGGCTGTGGGACCCGCGCTGGCCGGACCTTCTCCATCCCTTCGCGGGCGCCATCGACACGCCGCTGCCCGAACCCCCGGAGCAGGTGCACATGATGTTGGGCTCGAAGGCCAACTGGGTGCGTGTCGACGCCCGGCCGGGCGAGGCGCGCCACGACACCTATCCGCCGGAGTCGCTTGAGGAATGGCACCGCGCCCACGGTTTCCTCGGCAAGACCTGAGCGCCGGTGCCCCTCGATTCCCCGCTTTCCGGCGGCTTGGACGCAGAGTTCATTTGCGTACCCACTTCCATGCGCTACACTCGGGGAAACAAAAGGAGGGTCAATGAGCACGCGACCGAAGGCCGTTTCCGTAACGCATGTCGAGAATGAGCGCACCCGCGTGACGGAATGGCGCCTCGTGCCCGGCGCCGAAACCGGAGCGCACGTCCACGAGTACGATTATGTGATCGTGCCGATCACGCCCGGCACCTTCCACATCGTGGATCCGGACGGTACGGTGCGGCAGTTCCCGCTTGAACCCGGACGCTCCTATTTCCGCAAGGCCGGGGTCAGCCACAACGTCATCAACGACGGAAGCGCGGACATCGTGTTCATCGAGGTCGAACTGCTCCAGGAAGGGTGAGGCCCACCCGTTCCGCCGTCCGCCGACGCGCCGCCCCGTCCGCAACGTTGGCGTCGCCACGACGGAGCCGGCCTACACCGCCACCGGCTCCGCCCGGCCATCTTGATCCGGTGCGCCGAGTTCATTGCCGTTGATTAAAGCTTGAACGCCGCAGGACCGAAGTTCGAAAAATCACCTCGCGTAGGGGTCCGGCTACCGACCTTGTACCTTTGGACCTGAACTCCCGGTCCGAGAGCTCGCTCAAGGTCGGCAGCTGCGCCATTCAAATTGGTCGAGGACGAACTCCATTTCTTAACCGCGGTATCGTAAATCTCAACGATTCCGTCTCTCCATTGGATCGCCGCCAAGCTTCCGTTTTTCCAGTATACGTTATTCGCCTCCACCTTCTTTGCGTTGTTGGCTAATACAGAATGATCCTGCTCCATTTTTGCCTGGGCAGCCTTGTACTCCGATAGCCAATTTGGGTTCTTGTCTCGCACCATGTTGGACGGAGACATTTTGGAGAATGCCTCGGGCGACACCGGATTGCCAATATTTGAAATGTTTCGGACCATAACCACCTCCCGCTAAAAGTGACTTCCCCAAAGATCGGTGCAACCGCCGCGCCACGCGATGATGCGCCCATTCCTTGCATTTATGTGGCTTAACCGGCGCGGTTGCAGTTGCATTGAACCCGGTGCGCGGCAGATCCTGCATAACTGATGGGAAAATTTTTCTTACCAAAGGTAGGAGCGCGGTCACGGCAGACCAGCGTTTCCACGCTCCCGCTTGCAGGTGGAGCTTAGGTCAGGCCGCCGATGTAGAAACCGTTCCCATCGCCCCCAAAGACGTACTCGATTCGGTTGAGCGGGTTGGAGAAGAAGCTGTCAACAATCACGCCGTCCGAGAAAGTACCGTCAGCCACATCATAGCTGTCGGTGATCCAAAGATCGTTACCATAGCGGGCCCACACAATGTCTGCGCCATAGGTATCGGCAAAGTAGAGTATATCGGTGCCGCCGCCGTTTCCCAGATTCCCGGCAGGACCCATGTCGTCGTTGATGTGGTCGACGGCCCCATCACCTAAGTAATGAATGTAAACGTCATCCGATTGCATGCCGCAGAGGGTATCGGATCCCAAACCTCCGCTGAGCGTGTCGGCGCCGAATTCTCCGAAGAGATAATCGTTGCCCGCCCCGCCGCTGATACTGTCATTCTGATCGCCGCCGAGAATGATGTCGCTCCCATAACCCCCATCGAGAGTGTCGGAGCCCGATTCACCATAAATCAGGTCATTGCCCGAGCCACCCCAAACGACATCGTTGCCTTCCTTGGCCTGAATGTTGTCACCGCTCGCACCCGGTCCAGGCGACATACCGCGCCGGTCGATGACGTCGTTGCTTGAGGTTCCGGTGACCAAAGCCATGCTTTCCTCCAATTGAATGCAATTTGGTTTTGCACAACGTATGCGCGTCGTCTTTTATAGCCAAGCGGGGATGCGTGCAACGTGACAGTTTGTCAAGTTATTTAGTTCTACTATCTAAGGTTAGCGCAAGAATGTCCTGAAGGTGCCCAATCCGCGCGAATAAGGAGTTTTCATGGCCTTCGAACCATGCCCCTTCAGCAACGGCGGGACCTTCGACTTCGGCAGTAGCCTCACCGCGTTCGCCGATGCCGTGGATGTCACGGTGGTGGATGTCGCTCGGATCATCGCGCTCGCCATCTACAACGGGGTGGTGGCGAAGACGCCCGTGGACACAGGCGCGGCCCGCGCGAACTGGCAGGTGCCCCGGCGGGCTTTTCCCTTGCCCGCATCCAGGAGGACTACGTGAGCATTTCCGCCGATACCTCAAATATGGCCCTGCGCTGCTTCATCATGTCGGAGCCGGGCGCCGATATCCCCCCAATCAGGATTTCAAGACGCTCCGGTTCAAGAGCCAGGATCTCGACATCAACGAGAAGACCATCGAATCCGAGGACATCAACGACGAAGCCCTGACGGAAGACATCATCGTCGTTGGATGCCGACCCGGCCGGCTCCATCGAGGCCGAGTTCTCCTATGGCAACGCCGACGACTTCATGGACCTCGCGCTGGGCGTCGCCGGCTGGGTGAACACGCCGATCCTGGAGAACACCGCTTCCGCGACGCCCATCGCCGGTGTCGCCACCAACACCAACACCAACACCAACACCAACACCATTACCATCCATCAGCGCGTCGGCGTGTCCCATATCCAACCTTTCGCCGGTCTCGTTGTGCGAACCGGAAACTGCTAAGCTCCCCCGTCTCACAACCGGGGAAGAGCCCGCCATGGTCCGTCTGCTCGCGCCGTTTGGGCTTTTCCTGCTCGTCCTTCTGTCCGCAACGCCGTCCTGGGCGCGCTTCGACCCTCCCGGACTGGCCGCCGACGCCGGGACCTACGCCACCGAATTGCGCATGAAGGCGCCGCCGCAGGTCAGCCCGCAGCAGCGCGACAAGGCGGTGAAGGACGCCCAAGCCGCTCTGACCAAACGCGACTGGCCCAAGGTGGTGGCGGCGTTCGAGTCGGCCGTGGCGCTGGGTGCCGACGGCACCGCGACCTGGATGGCGCTGTCGGAGGCGTGGCTGGCCCTGCCCAAGCCGAACCGCGACCGCGCGCTTCAGTCGGCCTACACCGCCTACGAGGTGGCCGCCGATCCGGCCGAGCAGGTGACCGCCCTGTGGCGCCTGACCACGCTGCTCGACGAGACCTTTTCCCAGCCGGAAACGGCGCTGCTGGCGGCGCGTGAGATCACGCAGGCGGTCAAGGACGCCGATCCCCCGGTCGATCTGAACGCCAGGGCGCCGGGGCTGGACGCGCGCATCGCGGCGCTGCGCCAGAAGGTCGGGCTGACCGTCAAATCGGTGCGGGTCGATTCCGACCAGACCGTGCCGCGCGCCTGCATCCGCTTCTCCGACGCGCTCAGCGCGCGGAAGGGTATCCATTTCAGCGATTTCGTGGCCCTTGAGCCGGCGGTGCCGAAGGCCCCCGTGGAGGCGCGCGGCGACACGCTGTGCATCGGCGGGCTGGCGCACGGCGTCGCCTACACGGCCACGCTGCGCCAGGGGCTTCCGGGCACGGACGGGATGGCGCTGAAGGCCGATTCGGCGCAGCGTTTCCGCGTGTTCGACCGCAAGCCGCTGGCCGCCTTCCGTGGCAACGGCTTCATCCTGCCGCGCGCCGGAAGCGAGGGCATCCCGCTGGTCACCGTCAACCTACCGGCGGTGACGCTGAAGGTGCTGCGCCTCAACGACCGCGCGCTGGCCACCCGCATCCGGAACCAGACGGTGACCGAAGCCCTCGGCGCCTACGATGCGGAAAACCTCGCCGACGGCGACGGCGAGTTGGTGTGGACCGGCCGCATGGAGGTGGCCGGCGAACGCAACCGCGAGGCGATCACCGCCATCCCCTTCCGCGAGCTGGTTCCCGCCCCCAAGCCCGGCCTCTACGCCGTGGTCGCGGCGCCGGTGGACGTGCCGCAGCACGAGATTCCCTATCCCCTCGCCACGCAGTGGGTGCTGGTCACCGACGTCGCGCTGACCAGCTTCCAGGGCGCGGACGGCATCACCGTCTTCGCCCGCGCCCTGTCCACCGCCAAGCCGATGCCGGGCGTCGAGGTGGCGCTGGTCGCCCGCAACAACGCCGAGCTGGCGCGCGTCACCACCGACGATCTCGGCCGCGCGCGCTTCGCGCCCGGTCTGGCGCGCGGCACCGGCGGCAACGCGCCGGTGGCGGCGATGGCCTACGCAGGCGCCGACTACGCCGTGCTGGACCTGACCGCCGCCGCCTTCGACCTGTCCGACCGGGGCGTCGGCGGACGGCCGGCGCCGGGGCCGATGGACGCCTTCGTCTACACCGACCGCGGCGTCTACCGGCAGGGCGAGACGGTCAATCTGGGCATCCTGCTGCGCGACGACCGGACGGAGGCGGTGGAGAATTTCCCCCTCACCGTCAAGGTGCTGCGCCCCAGCGGCACCGAGTATTATTCCGGCCCGGCGCCGGCCGGCCCGCAGGGCGGCTTCTTCCTGCCGATCTCTTTGACACGCACGGCGCCGCTCGGCGGCTGGACGGTGGAGGCCTACACCGACCCGAAGGGCCAGCCGGTCGGCCACGCCACCTTCCAGGTCGACGATTTCGTGCCCGAGCGGCTGGCCGTGGACCTGACGCCGCCCGCCCCCTTCATCGAGCCGGGCAAGCCCTTCGACCTGCTGGTCCGGGGGCGCTTCCTCTACGGCCCGCCGGCCGCCGGCCTGCCCGGCACGGCGGAGGTGTCGGTGCAGGCCGACCCCGCCCCCTATCCCCAGCACAAGGGCTTCCGCTTCGGGCTGGTGACGGAGACGGTGACCGCCACGCTCGAACAGCTCAGCGTCCCGACCAGCGACGCGAACGGCGAGGCGCGCGTTGCCGTCGCCCTTCCGGCGCTGCCGGACGTGACGCGCCCGCTGCGCGCCGAACTGCGGGTCACCATGTCGGAGCCCGGCGGCCGTCCGGCCCGCGCCAGCCTGAGCGTGCCCGTGCGCACCAAGGACCACGCGCTCGGCA